>JACQTH010000606.1 GCA_016210935.1 Acidobacteriota bacterium
CGGATTCCAGATCTTCGTGCCGGTTGGTGGCGTGAAGGAAGGGCCGTACTTCCACGTCGCCGGATCGAACGGGCCCTGATTGACCGCCCCGGCAAGCGGCGTCGTTCGCGCGTTGCTGTCCTTGCCCGCAGGCGCCGCCAGTGGGAACTTGCTGGCGCCGGCGTCGGGATTGGTGGCATACGGGTCCGCCGTGGGCGGCGGTTGTTGGGGCTTGGGCGGTGGGGGCTGTGTCTGCCCGGCAAACGCCGCAATCGCGACACCGGCACCCACCAGCAGGGCGAGCAGTACACGCTTCATTTCTTTTCTCCTTTATTTAGTTGTCGTGGGGCCCCACCCCCACGACCTCCCACGGCTCGCTCTCGCTCGCCGCGGTGATTTGGAACAACGATCCGCTTAGTGCGAAGCCCTTGAGTCGAGAAGCCTAACACCCGAACAACATTGTTGCATCATGCGCGTAACGGTCCGCGCGATCTCGGCCGCCGCGAGGCCAGGCGGTTTGCCCTGAGGGTGAATCCCGCAGATTGCGGTCGTACAACTGTGGTCGAGACCGGGGTCCCACCGAGATCTTCCGAGTTCGTCCCGACCATAGGTGAGATAGGTGGAAAGGGTGTTCAGCCCCGTTCCCGGTCGTTCTCCGATGAAATGAATGACGATCACCGGATTCAGAAGGGCGCCGATGTGATAACCGGTGCGCACCCGACCATTCCGCACGACGATGTCCGTCGTGCCGACCTCGTATCCACGGTCGGCGAGCGACTGACGAAGCGGCGGGAGGAGCGTTGGCAGGTGCTCGTTGACGGCGTTGGCGTTCAGGCCGTCAGAGATGACGATCTGGATCTGCGGGCGACGGACGGGGTAGAGCGACGCGACCGCCCGTTCGTCGCCAGCGCGCAGGCGCTCGCCGGCTGACGGATGAGCGAGATAGTCGTCGCGGTCCGCTGCGCGTGTGGACACACAGACGGCTGTGGGGCACACGTCGCGAACGACGCGATCGTCGACGGCGGCATACAGCGCCCGCCGCGCATTGACGTAAATCGCATCAAGCCGGGCCTCGACCCATGCCGGCGCTGCGTAGTCCGCCGAGCAGCCATGGCCGAGATCGAAGCCGCGCTCGCCCAGCTCCCGCACGCGGCGGCGGCCTTCGTCTATTAATGAGGTGTCCGAGCGCTGGTCGCCGCCAGCCTTTGCGTAGGCCGCATACAGACGTGCGACGACCTCACCGTCTCCCATGGGCGCGCCCCCGGCGCACGGCACGCCGAGCGCGGCGAGCCGCCGCTGCATCGAGGACGTCACCTCTCGGCCCGATCGGGCGCGCAGGCGCGGATGTTCGCGAAACGAAGTGGTCAGGTATCCGAGCATCGGGTCCGCGTTGCCCGCGACAGCCATCAGATACGCCGGGGCGGCGCGCTGAACGACCCGTTCGGTGATGTCGTGCAGCGTCGCCGGCGGAATCCCCATATGAAAGGTCGCGCAGACATCCAGCCCCATCGTGACGCCGTGCAGCTTCGCCATCACGACGTCTTCGAGACAGGCGCGTTCGAGCTGCCCGGCCGTTCTGAAGACTTCCGGTCCGATGAACCCGGCGACATCGTTGACGATCATCCAGGCGCCGGTTTGCTGCTGGATGTGACGCGCGACGCCGTAAGCCCGTGCCTCGAGCGTCACCATGTCCACACCTTCGGCCGCGGCGTTCGTGACGGCCGAGCCCTGTCCCGTTTCGAAATACAACCCGGCGAAACTCCGCGCGAGATCGACGACGCCCTCGAGATCGAGGCCAACCATGCCCGCCAGAGCCTTCGAGGTGCCTGCGAGACTCTGAAATCCAACGTCCACTTTGGCGTGATCGCGCGCGCGATGCTGCTTGACGATATCTGAAAGGACGCAATAGCGGGTGGGCAGGTCGAGCTGCCGGACGACCCGCTCGAGCAGCTGTTCCAGGCGGACGATCGTGTCGAGATCGTCGGCGGCAGGATTGATGCCCAGAATGACATCCCCGCAGCCGTAGGCCAGGCCTTCGAGAATCGAGAACAGGATTTCTTCTTCGTCATCACCGGGACTGTTCGGCTGAATCCGCGATCCGAAGTGCTGCGGTGAGCCGATGGTCGTGCCGCTTCCAGGGTGCGGGTTGAAGATTCGCCGCGCAACAGACGACAGTTCCTCGTTGGTCATCACTTTGATGACCGCCGCGATGATCTCGCTGGGCAGCGAGACACGATGGGCGCGGGCGAACGCGGGGCCATCCGGGGCCAGCAGGATGTCCTTCAGCCGCTTGATTGTCAGCGGATCCAGATCCTCGTCGTGGCGCCGATCGCGCGATCGATCGAGCGCGTCGGAGATGCCGTCCTCGAGGAATGACACGCGCCGGAGTTCGCCGACTCGCATGGCAAGAAGTGCCTCACGGGCTTCGTCGCGGATGGCTTCGTCTGTGACACCGCCGACGAGCAGGTCACCTTCCTTGAAGTCATTGGCGAAGACAAAGAGCTGCCTGAGTCTGGCGGCATCCATCGCGTGCCGGCGCGATTATGTCACTGACGGCCTACGGGCTTCCGGCTTCAGCAGAATTGCACCGGTACCTGCTTGCTGGAGCTGCGTTGCTGGATCCTGAAGCCCATAGCCTGCAGCCAACAACCAGACCGGCAAAGGGTGTAAAATCCGCGCATCCCGTTACGACTCGGCCGAGGAGGCGTCATGGAAAGCATCATTGCGGGACTCCTGAAGCAGTTCGAGGACGGCAAAATGACCCGGCGGCAGCTCATTCAAAGCCTGGCGCTCGCCGCGACGACCGCTGGTCCGGCCGCAACGACGCTCGCGGGACAGACGCCGGCAGCCTCGACGGCGAGCCGGGCACCTGCGCCGTGGAAGACGGTGCACCTGGATCACATCTCGTACCAGGTGTC
>JACQTH010000598.1 GCA_016210935.1 Acidobacteriota bacterium
AACTGCCGAGTGACGGGCCCGCGGTGTACGGCGAACCTTCGTTACTAGGCGGCCGCGGAGCGGCCGCTAAGACAGCTTCTAAATCTAAAGCCGAAACTTGCCTGATTCGGAAGGGAATCGGCTTTAGAAGATGTCTAGGGGAGGAGGACGTCATGGTGCCTTCATCGATTGCCGAGTACCTCGATCGCCACGGAGCGCGCTATGCGGTGATGCCGCATCGTGTCGCGTACACCGCGCAGGAAGAGGCGGCCGCTTCGCATGTGCCCGGCCGCGACTGGGCGAAGTCGGTCGTGTGCATTGCGGATGGTCAACCCGTGCTGGCCGTCCTGCCCGCGCCGTGCGCCGTCGATATCAGCCGGCTCAAACAGGCGCTTCAGGCGCGGTCGGTCCGTCTCGCGACAGAGACCGAGTTCGCCCCGCTCTACGCGGATTGCGAGCCTGGGGCGATGCCCCCGCTCGGGCCGCTCTACGGCCAGCGGGTCATCGTCGATGAAACCCTGACCCACGATCCGGAAATCGTGTTCAGCGGGGGTTCGCATTCCGATGCGATTCGGATGCCGTACCCTGAATTCGAGCGCCTCGTGCATCCCGACGTGGCGGAGTTCGCGCGCAGCGCTCGGTGATCGCGCGCGCAGGCCGAGGAGCGCGAAATCCAGGCGGCGACGCCTCAGCCGCGCGCGCGCCGAGACGAGGCGAGAGGGCGCGGCCTAGCAGGGAAGCTGCGCGGGCGTGGCCAGGTCTCGGCGGTGTGAGGCGCAGCTTCACTGCCAGCTAGCCGGAGATCTTCGAGGCGCCGCCATTCGACTTCCTGCCATATACTCTCCGGACTCATGGACTCATTGCTGTCGTTCGAACGCGCGCTGAACGGATACGTCTGGGGCGGCCCGATGATTGTGCTCCTGATGGGCACCGGCCTGTTGCTGACGCTGCTGACCGGGTTCGTTCAGTTCCGGCGGCTGGGCACCGCCCTCGGTGAAGTGCTGGGCCACGTCTTCTCGCGCGGCTCGGGCCGCGGCAGCGTCACCCCGTTCCAGGCGGTCGCGACCGCGCTGGCCTCGACGGTCGGCGTTGGCAACATCGCCGGCGTGGCGACGGCGATTTTCATCGGAGGCCCCGGCGCGCTGTTCTGGCTCTGGACCTCGGGCGTCCTTGGGATGTGCACGAAATACTCGGAGATCGTGGTCGCCATGCAGTATCGCGAGCCCGACGCGTCCGGGACGATGCGCGGCGGCGCGATGTACACGTTGAAGAAAGGCATCCGGCTGCCGTGGCTGGGAACAATCTTCGCGTTGCTGACGGCGCTCGCCGCGTTCGGCATCGGCAACATGGTCCAGGCGAACTCCGTCGCCGAATCGCTCAACGCGAGCTTCGGTCTCTCGCCGGCCCTCACCGGCATCGGCATGGCGGTGCTGACGGCGGTGGTCATCATCGGCGGCGTCAAGCGGATCGGCGAGTTCACATCGGTGCTCGTGCCATTCATGGCGATCGTCTATCTCGTCGGCGGACTCGTGATCCTGCTGACGCACGCCGGAGAGCTTCCGCGCGCGCTTCGACTGGTCTTCGAGGGCGCGTTCACCGGCACGGCGGCAACCGGCGGGTTCGTCGGAAGCACCGTGGCGCTCGCGCTTCGGTACGGCGTCGCGCGTGGCCTGTTCTCGAACGAGGCGGGTCTGGGCAGCGCCCCGATGGTGCACGCCGCCGCACAGACGGATCATCCGGTACGGCAGGGCATGTACGGGATCTTCGAGGTCTTCGTGGATACGATCCTGATCTGTACGATGACCGGCCTCGTCATCCTGGTGACCGACACGTGGACGGTCGGTCTCAACGGCGCGGCGCTGTCCGCCAAGGCGTTCGAGACGGGACTGCCAGGCGTCTGGGGCGGTTTCGTGGTCACGACCGGAATCGTGCTGTTTTCGTTCTCGACGCTGATTGGGTGGAGCTACTACGGCGAGACGGGGATCGTCTATCTGCTGGGCGCGCGGGCGGCGATGCCGTACCGGCTGCTGTGGATCGCGGTCATCTATCTCGGCGCCACCGGATCGCTGCACGTGGTCTGGGGGATTGCGGACACGCTCAACGGTCTGATGGCGCTGCCGAACCTGGTCGCGGTCCTCGGGTCGATTCCGCTGCTGCTTCGGCTGCAGCGCGAATTCTTCGCCGCCGCTCGAGTTCAGGGCCGGTAACGAGGGCATTGCAGTTCAGCGTCGCGCCGGTCGGTGTAGGATTGACGCGCCAGCGAGGAACGACCTTTGAGTGATCGCCCGGATCCGTCCGGAAGCCAGCCGCCGCTGTTGTACCCGCCTTACCGCGCCACGACGAAACGGGCACCCATCGAGCCTTTGATTCGGCTGCCGCCGGCGCTGTCGGATTTGGAGGCGCCGGTATACGGCTGGTGGTCCGTCGGCGAAACCGACAACGACCTGACGCGTCAGCACCCCGAAGAACCTCAGGGGCAGCGCATCATTGTTGCGGGCCGCGTCACGGACGAAGACGGACGTCCGGTGTCCGGCGCGCTCCTCGAGCTCTGGCAGGCCAACGCCGCCGGGCGGTACCACCACGTCAAAGATGATCACCCCGCCCCGCTCGATCCGAATTTCACGGGGGCGGGTCGGACAGTGACCGACGCAAGCGGCGCGTACCAGTTCACGACGATCAAGCCTGGCGCGTACCCCTGGCGGAATCACTACAACGCGTGGCGGCCGGCCCACATCCATTTTTCGCTGTTCGGATCGAGTTTTCGGACGCGGCTGGTCACGCAAATGTACTTCCCCGACGATCCGTTGCTCGCCCACGATCCGATTTTCCAATCGATCCCTGATGAGCGGGCGCGGCGCCGCCTCATTTCGCGCTTCGATCCGGAGTTGACGCGTCCGGAATGGGCGCTGGGTTTTTCGTTCGACATCATCCTGCGCGGGTGCGACGCGACACCCTTCGAGGGGCGTGTATGAACGACCCTCGCGCGCGTGTGGCGACCTCGTCGCAGACTGTCGGGCCGTTTTTCCATCATGGCCTTCCCGCGCCGTTGGCTGGAGGGATGGCCAACGTGGTCGCGACAGGCGAGCGAATCCGGATGGTGGTGAGAGTCACCGACGGGAACGGCGAACCGGTCGAGGACGCGCTGATTGAGTTGTGGTACGCCGGGGCGTCGATGCAGGACGGGATGCTCCGGATGGCCGCCGGATTCGGCCGGTTGCCGACGGGCGAGGACGGCAGATGCGAGTTCGAGATGCCGCGGCCGGCGATCACTACGGACGGCCCGGGCGATCGCCACGCCCCGTACGTCAATGTGTGCCTCTTTGCGCGGGGCCTGCTGCGCCAGCTCCACACGCGCATCTACCTTGCCGATGATCCCGGGCTGAACGAGGACGCCGTGCTGGCGCTTGTTCCCGAAGCGCGTCGGGAGACGCTGCTTGCTCGTCCGGATCCCGATCAGCCAGGCC
>JACQTH010000589.1 GCA_016210935.1 Acidobacteriota bacterium
GGCAAGCGGATCGGCGGCCACGTGTCCGGCTTCGTCGCGCACCTGATCGGCGGCTGGCAGTTCAACACGATCGGCGAGATCCAGACGGGGCGGCCGCTCGCGTTGAGCGGCAATGCGATTCTGCTCGCCGACAGCGTGAAGCTGCCCAAGGGACAGCAGGCGTACACCAAGTGGTTCGACAACAGCACGAGGACAAACCCGCGGCCGGACGGCACCTTTGCGTGGGACGTGATAGGAGCCAACGATTACCGCCAGGTCGGATTCCGTCTCCACGACGTGAACGAACCCACCGTCCCCCAGTGGGCCTTCTCGTTGTTCAAGACGACGCGTGTGTCGAACCGCGTCAACCTGCAAATTCGGATCGAGACGTTCAACGTGTTCAACGCGCGGCTCTACGGGGTGCCCGAAATGAACCCGAACAGCGCGAATTTCGGCATCGTCAGCACCGGGAGCCAGGTGAATTTCGCGCGGACGACGCAGCTCGGGCTGCGGATGTCTTTCTGAGAGAGTGCCTGAAGTGCCAAGAGTGCCTGAAGTGCCTGGAGTGCAGAGCAGGCACCCTAGTCACCCCAGGCACCTTATGCACCTAGGATTCCCTATGCGCATTCTCTTCGTAACCATCGGGTTTTCACTTGCTGCGATCGCAGCCGCGGCACAGGAGTACCGCGGCACGATTCTCGGCCGGGTTCTCGATCAACAGGACGCCGTGGTTCCGGGCGCCACACTCGTGATCACAAACGAGAAAACGAATGTCTCCGCCGAGGCCGTGACGGAGGCGGACGGCGCCTACACCGTTCCCTTTCTGATTCCGGGCACCTACCGCATCGAGGTCGAGTTGCCCGGGTTCAAGAAATTCGCGCGCACCGGCGTCACGGTCGCGATCGGCCAGCGCGTCGCGGTCGATATCCGACTGGAGGTGGGGACCGTCGCCGAAATGATCGTTGTGACGGCCGACGCGTCGCTCCTCGACACTGCGAGCGGCACACTCGGGCAGGTCATCGATCAGACACGCGTCGAGGCGATGCCGCTGAACGGCCGGATGATCTTCATGCTGAACCGTCTGGCCGGCGGGGTGATTTGGCAGGTGCCGACGTTTGGGGCCACCGGGACGTCCGGCCTTCGGCCATTCGACAACAACGGCGGATCGGCGTGGTCGATCAACGGCGGCCGGGTCGGCCAGAACGAGTTCCTGCTCGACGGCGCGCCCAACAGCACGCGTGGCCGCTACAACTTCGCGCCGCCGGTCGACGCCGTCGAGGAATTCAAGATTCAAACCAATACGTACGACGCGCAGTACGGCCGGACCGGCGGCGGCGTGGTCAACATGACGCTCAAGAGCGGGACGAATGCCTTCCGGGTCCAGGGATGGGAGTTCTTCAAGCACGACGCGCTCAACGCGAACGACACGCTGAACAAGGCGCAGGGCACGCCGAAGCCGGGCTATCTCGCGAATCAGTACGGCGTCACGGGCGGTGGACCGGTGGTGCGGAACAAGACCTTCTACATGGCGACCTTCGAAGGCCTGCGCGAGCGGCCTTCGTTTCCGATCACCACGAGCGTGCCGACCCAAGCCGAGCGGCGGGGCGATTTCAGCCAGAGCTACACCGACCAGCGGACGCCGCTCGTCATCTACGATCCGCTGACGACAACGTGCGCCGCGGGCCGTTGCACACGCACGCCGTTCCCCAGCAACGTGATTCCTCCGGACCGGATCAATCCGATCGCGCAGAAGATCCTCTTGCTCTATCCGCTGCCGAACGTGCCCAACCAGCGACTCAACAACTTCGTCAACGGCGTCAACAACGCCCGGTACGATTACGATTCCGAAGTCCTGCGCATCGATCACAAGCTGTCGACATCGCAGAAGCTGGCCGTGTCGATCCACCGCAACCACCGCGATGAATTCCGCAGCACGAACGGCCTGCAGGGCACGATCGCCAATCAGGGCCAGTGGCCGCAGACGCGCGACAATCGCGGCGGGACCGTCGACTGGGTCGACGTACTGGGGTCCGGCCTCTTGAACGTCCGCGTCGGGTTCACGAGCTTCATCGAGACGAACCAGCTGGGTGACGTCAAGGAGTTCGATGCCGGCCAGCTCGGGTTCGCAGCGCTCCCAGGTCCGTACATGCCACGCGTCGAGCTGGAGCAGTTCTCGACGATCGGCGTCGGCAGCGACGGGCGCAACGTCGAGGACAACACGCTGAGCCTGCAGGCCAACTACACGATGAACGTGTCCCGCCAGACGCTGCGGTTCGGCGGCGAGTACCGAAACATCCGGGCGAATCCGTCGACGACCGGTACCTCCAACGGCACCTTCAACTTCACGCGCACCTTCACCCGCAGAGATCCGAACTCCGCCGATGCTGCCAGCGGCAACTCGGTCGCGAGCTTTCTGCTCGGGTATCCGGCGAGTGCGAGCATTGGGGCGGGGAACCAGCGCTCGGCGGCGTGGGACTATGTGGTCGCCTTCTTCCAGGACGATCTGCGGCTGAGCCGCAGGCTGACGGTGAATCTGGGAATCCGCTGGGAGTACGAATCGGGCGTCACGGAGAAACAGAACCGGCTGGTCCGCGGCTTCGCGTTCGACGCCGCGAATCCGCTCGCGTCGGCCATTCGCGGCCGATCGGGCATCGCCGAATGTCCCGCGTGCGCTGACCTGCGCGGCGGGCTTCTGTTCGCGGGCGTGGACGGGGTCAGCGAGGAGCTGTTCGATCCGGACCGCAACAACGTTCAGCCGCGCATCGGATTCGCATACGCCTGGAACGACAAGACGGTGGTCCGCGGCGGATACGGGTTGTACTACCGATATCGCGATCGGCTCGGCGCGCAGGATCCATTTTTCGTCAGCACGCCGTATATCGCGAACGACATCAACGGACGGGTCGGGATTCCGGAAACCACCTTGAACTCCTTCGTGAACCCGTTCCCCGGCGGCAAGCTTGCGGCGCCGGGCGCCAGCGAGGGGCTCCTGACCCTGGTCGGCCGCGGGATCAGCTTCGACGATCCTTCGAACAAGGTGCCGAACATTCATCAGTACAACATCACGGTGTCGCGCGAGCTTGCCCGCCATCTCATGGTCGAGGCGAGCTACGTCGGCAGCCGAAGCCATAGCCTGTCGATCGGGGGCAGCTTGAACATCAACGCGATCACCCGGGAGGATCAGGCGAGGGGTGCCGCGTATCTCCAGCAGGCCGTGCCGAACCCGTTCGCCGGGCTGCTGCCGGGGACGGCCCGCAACGGCACGACGATTCAGCGGCAGGAGCTGCTGCGCGCGTTTCCGCAGTTTGCCGGCATCACCCGCAATGCCTGGTCGATCGGCGAGACGTGGTACCACTCGCTTCAGACGATCGTGCAGAAGCGGATGTCGGACGGCCTGACGTTCACCAGCTCGTACACCTTCTCGAACACGAAGGAGCGCAACAGTTTCTTGAACGATCAGGATGCGGTCGCCGCGTTCCACGATCCGGACACCGCGAATCTCGTGGAGCAGGTCACCGACTATCACCGGCCGCACGTGTGGGTGTTCAGCGGCGTGTACGAGCTGCCGTTTGGAAGCGGGAAGAGATTTGGCTCGAGCGCGACAGCGCTGATCGAGAAGCTGATTGGAGGCTGGCAGGCGAACTGGAACTTCAACTGGCAGTCGGGTCGGCCTGTGGATCAACCGGGAGGACTGGAGCGGATCTCCGGGATGTCGGCTAAGCTCGATAATCCGACACCCGATCGCTGGTTCAATACGTGTTACGTTGATCTCGCGGGCAATACGCAGCGATGTCAGGCCGGCGAGAGCCCGGTCTGGCGCCAGCGTCCTCCGTTCACGCAGCGGACCACGCCCAACCGGTTCGATGACATCCAGCGGCCCTGGAAGCCGACGCTCGATGCGTCCATCTTCAAGCACGTGCGCTTTAGCGATCGGAAGCGGCTCGAGTTTCGACTCGAGGCCTTCAACGTCACGAACGTCGTCATTTTCGATACGCCGAACACCGATTTTTCGAGCGCGAATTTCGGGCGGATCCCGCAGCCGCGGCGCAGCATCTATTTCCCGCGGAACGTCCAGCTGGGCGTGAAGGTGTATTTTTAGGGGGCCAGGGGCCAGGGGCCGCGGGCGAGGAACGAGAGGCCAGGGCCGGGACCGGGGGTTGGAGACAGGATCGGGCGGTTCCGCGGTTCGGGATTCCATTGAGTTGTAGAGTCCGGCTTTAGCCGGACCGTTGTGGAGTCCATTGAGTTGTGGAGTCCGGCTTTAGCCGGACCGTCGATCACACTGATGCTTCGTTCAGTCACCACGACCTACCTGGAAATGACCGATCCGGCTGATTTCCGGCCGGCACGATCCAGCCCCGCTGGGTTTCACCTGACGCGCGTCGAGGCTCCTTCTCCTGAATACAGCCGGTTCTTGTACACGGCCGTCGGTTCACGGTGGTGGTGGTACATGCGGCTCCCGTGGGACTACGCGCGGTGGTTGGCCTATCTCGATCGCGACGGGCTCGAAACCTGGGTGGCGTACGTCTCGGGCGCGCCGGCGGGATACTTCGAGCTCGAGAAACAGGAGGGGGGCAACGTCGAAATCGCCTCGTTCGGACTGCTGCCGCACTTCATCGGCCAGCGTCTCGGCGGCCCGCTGCTGGACGCGGCGATACGCCGAGCCTGGGACTGGGGCGCCACGCGCGTCTGGCTTCACACCTGCGAGCTCGATCATCCGCGGGCGCTGCAGAACTATCTCTCACGAGGCTTCCGTGTCTACCGGACCGAGCAACTTACCGAGGACCTGCCTGATGTGCCTCTGCAGCCCTGGCCGGGAGCCGGATTCGACCTCGTGAAGAATCCCGCGTAGACTCGATCGTCGGATGAAGCATCTCGCCGTTCTGATCGTGATGGTGACGTGTGTACTCACGGCCTCTACGCCGGCGAGTGCGCAACCCAATCCAGGGCGGTTCGAGATTGGCGGACAGATGGTGGGGACGACGCTTCGTCAGTTCGATGACCGCGATCTCGGCCTCGGCGGGCGGTTTGCGTGGCGGCCGGTCGACCTGCTCGGGATCGAAGCCGAACTCAACGTGTATCCGTCGGATTTTCCGGATCGTTTCCCTTTCAGCAGGTCTCGCACAGAAGCGCTCTTCGGTATGACGGTCGGGCCGACGCTTGGCCGTGTGAGACCGTTTGCGAGGGCGCGTCCCGGGTTTGTCGTGTTCGGCGAAGCCCCACGGCCGTTCCCGTGCATTGCGATCTTCCCGCCACCGCTTCCGTGCCGGCTCGCGGCCGGCGAGCGCGTCTTTGCCTTTGACATTGGTGGAGGCATCGAGTTCACCGCCGCGCGCAACGTGTTTGTCCGGTTCGATGCCGGTGACCGGGTGCTGAGATACCCGGGTCCAAGCTTCGATGCGGACCGGCGCGTCCGATCGGACGCGTTCTTCACGCACGACTTCCGATTCGCCGCAGGTGCCGGCCTGCGGTTCTGACACTTCTTCGTAGCTTCCGCCTTCAGGCGGAAGATCGTGGGGCAACGTTCCCGAGGTTCATGCCCGGTCCCCTCATTGCAGCGCGAACGATCGATCCCACCGATGTGTTCGCAGCGCTGACATCAAGTCGTCAGGCAACTTTGCACCATCGCTGAGTCGAAGGTTCGCGACAACATGTTCCGGCCTACGCATCCCCGGAATGACCGTACTGACGTCGGGATGTTGAAGGATGAACCGGAGCGCCAGTTCCGGAAGCGTCATGCCTGGCGGTACGATGCGCTTCAGCCGATCCACCCGATCGATGACGGCGGTGAGGTGATCGGGAAAGAAATAATGGCTGCGGAAATCCTCTTCCGGCCAGCGGCTGTCGCGCGTCAGCGTTCCGGTCAGGCTGCCTTCATCGAACGGCACGCGGGCGATGACGGCAATGTCTCGCTCGCGGCACACACCGAACAACACGTCCTCCGGTGACTGATCGAAGATGTTGTAGACGACCTGCACACTGTCGACCAGGCCGGTCTCGAGCGCGCGCAGGACGTTCGCCGGCTCCCATCGATTGACGCTGATGCCGAAGCCGCCGATGAGGCCCTCGGCCTTCAAATCCGACACGGCGCGCTGCCAGCGTTCGTCTCCCGCCCACGCGTCGCTCCAGACGTGGAACTGCTGCAGATCGATCCTCTCGACCCCGAGATTGACCAGACTCCGTTCCGTGTACTCGCGGATGTGATCGGGAGGGAAGACGTCGTCCAGAGTGTCCTCGGCCCGACCGGGCCACCGGCGGTTCTTCGGCGGGACTTTCGTGGCCGTATAAAGCCGCTTGCCGCGGTGTCGCCGCACAATCTCGCCGAGAAACCGCTCGCTGCGGCCGTCACCGTACGCCCACGCCGTGTCGAAAAACGTGCAGCCGAGCGCGACGGCCTGGTCCAGCGCCGCGAGCGACTGCTCGTCGTTCGAGCCGGTCCACCCCGCCATCCCCCACATGCCGTACCCGATTTCCGACACAGGCCATCCAAGCCGGCCGAACCGCCGAGTCTGCATAGCGAAGTACTAGCATGATCCCTTGTCGGTGAGGCGAACCGGATGCCGAGCGAACCATTGTCACCCGATACGCTCCTCTGTTCGTCTGTACAGTCAGAAACGGCGAGCGGCGGGAGGTGCTGCGATGACAGGCCCCGAGAGGGTTGTAGTGGAACCTGGATTTTGGCTCCTGATCGCAATGATCCTTGGAACCCTCGGCTTCGCCGCGAGCTGGCGTCGGCGGGGCGTTGCATGGCCGCGTGTGGAGGTGGCCGCCATCAACCTGTTTTGTGGGGCGATCATCGGTCCGCTCGCGCTGTCGCATCTCGTGGCGGTCATCGGTCGCGCGCTTGGCGGAAAGGGGAGCGGCCCCGGGGGGACC
>JACQTH010000591.1 GCA_016210935.1 Acidobacteriota bacterium
AGTGAAGCCTGGCCCAAGAGAAACCGCAGAGATCGCAGAGCACGCGGAGGTCCTGCGAACGCTCTGCGCGCACTTCGCGCTCCGCGGAGGCTTGTCATGCGCTACTTCATCCTGAGCGACATCCACGCCAACCTCGAGGCGCTCGAAGCGGTGCTCGGCGCCGTCCATCGCGGCGACTACGATGAGGTGATCTGCCTGGGCGACCTGGTCGGCTACGGCGCGAACCCGAACGAGGTGATCGATCGCATCCGGGGCCTGAACCCGGCAGTCATCATCCGCGGGAACCATGACAAGGTCGCCAGCGGGATCGAGACCGCGAAGGATTTCAATCCGATCGCGAGGCTGGCAGCGCGGTGGACGCACGATCACCTCACCCCGGCCAACCAGGCGTATCTCGCCGATCTGCCTCGAGGGCCGCAGCTCGTCGATGACCTGATCGAGGTCTGCCATGGCACGCCGTATGACGAGGATGCGTACATCTTCAGCGAAGAAGACGGCCTTCTCTCCCTCGCAACCTCGCGACGCCCGCTCTGCCTGTTTGGCCACACGCACGTGCCGCTCGTGCTGAGAATGGGCGCCGAAGGGTTGGAGATGGACGATCTCGCGACCACCGGTCCGCATACGGTCACGATCCCGCCGAACGGCCGATATCTCGTCAATCCTGGATCCGTCGGCCAGCCTCGTGACGGCGATCCGCGAGCGGCGTACGCGATGGTCGATACCGAGGCGCGCTCGATGACGCTCTTCAGACAGGCCTACGCCCTGGACGAGGCGCAGCGGAAGATCTTTTCGGCGGGGTTGCCGGCGGTACTGGCGCAGAGGCTGGGAGTGGGGAGATGATTCACCCTTCACGATTCCCGCGCCGCCTTTCTGGCCTCTTCCTTCTTTTTCTGCGCCGCCAGCGCATCGTACGCCGCTCGGGACCCGAGCACCCAGCCGATGATGATCCCGACCAGAAGGATGGCCGGGATGTAGATGAAATGGGCGGCGGTCATCGTCTCGTCCCGTGGCGCCGAACCTTCAATGCTGCGGGCGCGTCTTCTGGCGCAACGCCTGCAGCTCGGCGTCCACCTTGTTCAGGCGGCGCCAGATCGTCCACAAATACCCGACGACGGCCACGAGGAAGAACGAATAGGCCGCGATGAGCAGGGGCGCCGCCGGCAGTTGCTCGGCCGCCGGCGCCTGACTGAGCGGCACGAACTCGCTTTGCGCCGCCGGCGGTTGCCCTGCGGCGACGGACGCAGCCATCAACAGCGCGAAGGTCAGAGCGATCAACGTTTTCATGATCCGGAATCCTCGTGCGCGAGATACAGCTCGTCGAGCGTCGCCTGCCGCCGCGCGAGCTCGATTCGCGCCATCAGCATGAGCACGAACAGCAGGATGAAGGCCAGCGAGCTCACGGCGAACGGCGGCACCATTTCGGGCGCCGTTCTCGGGAGCTCCGGAACGACGCTCGTCTTCGGGTGAATGGTCCGCCAGATGTTGACGGACACATAAACGAACGGCGAGACCGCCGTTCCAAAAATGCCGACAGCCGCCGCAAGCTTTTCCGAACCCGGACCCCCGTACTTTCTCACCATCAGGTAGCCGACAAAAATCAGCTCCAGCAGGAGCGCCATCGTCAGGCGCGGCTCCCACTCCCACCAGATGCCCCACGCTTTACGCGCCCACAGCGGTCCGGTGACCAGCCCCACGAGTCCGAACACGACCGTCAGCTCGGCGGCTGAGACCGCCACGCGATCGGCCTCCGGCCGGCCGCGAAACAGATACAACGCGCTGGCGACGCCGCACACGACAAGCCCGGAGTACATCGCCATCCAGGCGGGCACGTGGAAGTAGAAGATCTTCTGGATCAGGCCCATCGTCGACTCGAACGGCGCGTTGGCGATGAGCAGCGGCGCCCAGGCAAAGAGGGCGGCGGTGACGACCGACAGGGGAAGGAAGAGTGTTTTCATGATGCTCAACCGACTTCAGGCTACCGGCTTCGGGCTACAGGCTACGGAACGAGTCTCTCACGCGCGTCATGCCGAAGCCCGAAGCCCGCAGCCCGAAGCCTGTAGCCCGTAGCCCGTATCTATTCCGTCATCAGCGGCTCGAAGGTCCACAGCGCGAGCGTGACGAACACGACGTCGAAGCTGATCAGAATCGCCGACCACATCGTGGCCGTCGCTTCCTCGACCGGCGAGGCCAGGAGCGCCGCCGTGCCGCGTACGCCCGCAATGATCACCGGAACGGTGATCGGATACAACAAGATCGGCAGCAGCACGTCACGCGTGCGGACGCGCATCAGCATCGCGGCGAAGAGCGTCCCGACGGCGGCGAACCCCACGGTCCCGGCCCCGAGCAGCAGCGCCAGGCGCAGCGGATGCGACAGGAAGGCGGCGGAAAACAGAAACCCCACGAGCGGCACCAGGACCAGCTCGGCGAACACCAGCAGCACGGCGATGCCGAGCAGCTTCCCCACGTAGATGGCGGTACGCGGCGCCGGCGCCAGCATCAAGGCGCGGAGCGTTTCGCCGTACCGCTCCCGTTCGAAGGTCCGGCCGAGCGCGAGCGTGCCCGCAAACATAATCGCGATCCAGAGAATGGCCGCCGCGGCATCGGTGGGTGCCTGGCCTTCCTTCACCAGCGCGAACGCGAAGACGAGCACGCACGACAGCGCGAAGAGCAGCGTTGTATACAGGATTTCGCGGGTCTTGACCTCAATCGCGAAGTCCTTGCGCACGATGAGCAGGGCGGTTTTCAGCACCTCAGCACATCCCTCGTGGCTTCCGTCTTCGGGCGAGATGGCAAGCCGCGAGCATCCTTCCGGCTAAAGCCGGAAGCCACGAACAACCCCTCACCTCGTGGCGTCCGCGTTCAGGCGGAAGATGGCTGGCCACGAGCACGCTTCCGACTAAAGCCGGATACCACGAACAGCACCTCACCTCGTGGCTTCCGCCTTTAGGCGGAAGATCCTACGACCGCGCGATACCGCGCGCGCAGCCCCGGCGCGGCCGGCTCGTCTGCGAGCAGCCGCCCGTCACGCATCAGCGCCACACGAGTGACGAGGCCGTCGGCGAGATCGAGATCGTGCGTGGCGACGATCACGATCGCGCCCTCGGAGGCC
>JACQTH010000592.1 GCA_016210935.1 Acidobacteriota bacterium
CGGCCTCTCGCAGTCCGGACGCGTCCCGTTCCTGTTCCAGATTCTTCCGCAACGGACCGTCACCCACGAGATGCAGCCGCGCGTCAGGACGCCGGTCGTGGACCTGACGAAACGCGTGTATCAGCAGGTCGTGCCGCTTGATGGGCGTCAGCGACGCCACGGAGAGGAGGTGTGTGGGACCAAGCCCTTCACTCGTGGGACCAAGCTTTAGCCTGGTGTCGTCTGGCGAGAACTGCTCGAGATCCACGCCCTCGGGCGCCAGCACGCCGCGCGTCGCCTGCACCTGGGGAACGCGCTCCAGAACGCGCCGCATCATGTACTTCGATCCGACCGTCCACCGGTCGGCGTGCCGCAACGATCGCTTCACGGCCGCGCGACCGAACCAGGAGCGTTGCGCCCCGTACTTTTGATCGCGCCAGCGCTCCACCTCGCCGCCGCGGACTGAGACGATCAGCGGGACGTGAAGGTTCGTAGCGGCGGTGGTCCCGACCCAACCGGGCTCGTCGGCCCACACGGCGTGGATGAGGTCGAACCTCTCTCGGTCGTGCGCACCGACGATCGCCGAAACCGCGCGGGCGAGCAGCGGATATCGGCGGAGGCCGGCGACCTGTCGGCCTCCGAGCGGCACGACGCGCGCGCCGAACACGGTGTACGGCCTGGTGGAATGCGGGTAACGCAGCGTGAAGACCGTGACCGTCTCGGTGGTTGCGAGCATCCTGACGAAATCGAGCAGTGACGGAATGCACCAGTCATCCTCGCGCGCGCTGAATCCGGGAACGACCAGGGCGATGTTCATGTTGACTCGTCAGAACCGGCCGCACTCGAACAAGCCCAAGTGAAGGCTGCAGACGCATCGGCGGCACGTCTCGTTGCGGCGCGTATCGAGCTGCGCTCGAAACGTCCGCGCGGCCGCCGAGTTCACGACCGACCGCAGATCGCGATCCTTCGTGGTCCCATACGCGGGGTGAAAGAAGCAGGGCTTGACGGAGCCGTCGGCTTCCATGACCGCCGATACCCACGGAGCGTTACAGCGCACCGGCGGGAAGCGGGACAACCCGGCGTGCGCCGCGTAGTAGGCGTGCAGGCGCCAGAGCGCTCGCGACCCGCCCACGATGAATCCCGACGCGATGGCGTCGTGGTGGCGGTGTTCGGTCGCCTCAATGGCGTGGGCCAGCTCCGGGAGATCGTCCGCTGCCAGCGCGACGTCCGCGATTCTGTTGCGATCCCAAGGCACCGGACGATTGAATGCCGTGCTCGTCAGGTCGGCCGCGAGAAACGAGACCCAGCTGCTCTCGAGCCCCTGACATGCGGTCACGATGTTGGGCAGGTCGCGGAAGTTCGCGCGCTGAATGACCGATCTCACGCCGATACCCATCGAAGGGGCTGCGCGCCGAAGCTTGCCCATCCCTTCCGTGATCCGATCGAAGCCGCCAGCCACGCGACGGATGGCATCATGGACCTCTCGGCTGCCGTCGATCGACACAATCACCTCGTCCACGTGGCGCGCGACGGCGTCGGCGGCACGCGGCAACAGGATGCCTGTCGTCAGGAGCGTGATGCGGGCTCCTTCGCCTCGGAGCAGATCGCAGAGCGCCCACAGGTTGGAATGCAGCAGCGGCTCGCCGCCCGTGAGCACGATGCGCGTGACCCCCAGCGACCGAATGGCATCAACGTGCCTTTCCAGATCGCTTCGTGTCAGCTCGCGGCGATCGGCGTTGGCCTTCCAGATATCGCACATCACGCACCGGCAGTTGCAGGCGCTGTGTGCTTCGAGCAGCAGGATCGGCAGCTCGTGCAGCTCGTGGGTCAGACGTCCGCGAAGCCGATTCAGCGAGGAAGCAATCAGTGGAATCACAGAAGCAAGCCGCGGTTTTTGAGAGCTCCGACTTTGTCGCTTCCGCACTCCGACCTCGTGGCTTCCGCCTTTAGGCGGAAGGCAGGCCGCGAGATCTTCCGGCTAAAGCCGGAAGCCACGAAGAACGGGTCATCTATTGGACCACCAGTCCCGGTTCCTGCAGACCGGAGCGCGCCAGCCGGGTCGCGATCCGACCGTCGAGCAGACGCGGCCGGCCGTCGACCGAGGCCCGCGCGGGCCGGATTCCCGAAGTCTCGAACAACGCTGACATCGCCGGATCGGCAACGCGCGGTTCGCCGCCAATCATCGTCAGGGCGACGTCCGACCGGTTCGCGGCCGCCAGCGCTTCGAATGGGCAATCATGTTCGCTCGGCACGACGACCAGGTCGGCGGGCGCGCGTGGCTGAAGCCGGCCTCCCGCGGGGAGCCGCAGGAGCGCCGCGGCGTCGCACGTCACGGCCCGAAACAGGGCCGGAGCCGGAAGCGCCGACAGCTCACGGGCGACCTTGATCTCCTGCAACAGATCGCGCTCGCCGCTGAGCCTCGAGTCCGTGCCAA
The DNA here is from genome assembly GCA_016210935.1 of Acidobacteriota bacterium. Taxonomy (GTDB): domain Bacteria; phylum Acidobacteriota; class Vicinamibacteria; order Vicinamibacterales; family JACQTH01; genus JACQTH01. Next base: position 2,414 of record JACQTH010000592.1, read on the forward strand.
GCGCCAGGCGCCGATGCCCCGAAAACTCCGCCACCTCCGCCGTGCGTTCGAAGAGGAACCGGTTTGATCCCGGGCACCACACGAGGCCCGCGCCTCTGCTCAGCGCGCGTTTCCGATCCGTTTCCGTGAGGCCGACGCCATGGACGAGCAGCGTATTCGGGCCCAGGCAGCCGAGCCGCTGCAGTCGTTCGACTTCGCCCGCGGCTTCCTCGTCGATCCCTTCCGCGGCATGAATAATCCAGGGCTGCGTGGATCGAGTGCGCAAAAAAGAGTCCCTGATCTTCGGACCATCGATCTCCAGCGAGTGGCTGAACCCGAAGCGCTCCACGATGCGAACGGGAAACCGGCGCCCGAGTTCCCGATAGATCGGATTGTGGTGGCAGACGGTCGTGACGCCGCTCAAGAGATTCTTCAGCGCTCCAATCAGGAGACGATCCGAAAGCCGGTGGGACAGAGCGGATGCGATCACCGGATCGGTCGCAAACCGAGGCTGGAAATCGGCGATCCATTCGCGGGCATTCTCATACCGCGTCCGCCACTTCAGTCGGGGAAAGTGGTTGAGCTCGAGATGATCGTGGGCATTGATCAGGCCGGGATAGACAAATGCATTCTCGAGGTCGATGACCGCGGAAGCGACGCCGGAATCGATGTTGTCGATCGACGCGATTCGCGGGCCGTCGATGCGCAGTGAACGCCCGATGACGGCGTCCTGTCCCACGACGCGCGCGTTGACGAACGTGATCGGACGGCGGCGGAGGAACGGCATCGTGCGCGAGCTACACCTTCCTGGCTCGAATAATGAGCGCGGCGGGCCATCCCCGGAAGGCATGTGGAAAGTCGATCGTCGGCTCCAGCAGTCGCTCGACCGCCAGCCCCGCGTCGCGGCATCCGAACAGGTGCGACTCGCGCGAGTGGATATGGTGGCGAACGGCGTACTCGGCTCCGTCCGGGCCACGGAACGTGCGCAGCCAGCCCGCTCGCGCGCCGCCGGGATGGAGGTCGGAATAGACGAGGATGCCGTCGCGCGTGAGCAGCCGGCTCAATCCTCGAAGACAGGGCCCCGGGCGATCCACGTGCCCGATGGCCAGCCCGCACACAATCACGTCGAAGGTGGCCGATCGAAACGGCAGATCCTGCAGATCGCCGCGCACCCGGATGGCGTTCGGGTGCGTGCGGCGCAGCATCATCTCGGACAAATCCAGGCCGCACGCCAGACGAGCGCCGCGGGCCTCGAGCTCGCGCAGGTAGCGTCCGGTGCCGCACGCGGCATCCAGCACCACACGGCGGCGCACATCCGGCAGCAGCTCGCGCACGACCTGCTCTTCGATCTGCATGAGCGGCGTATGCGCCTCGGCGGCGTAGGTCGGCGCCCAGAGCGCGTACGCCTCGAGCGGCTCCAGGATCGGCAGCGTGGTCATTCAAAACCCCGTCGTTTCCGGCCGCTGGTACCGAAAGACCCTTTGAAGCAGCCTGAGCTCGATCGGGTACGCATACGTTCCGGTTCGGTACCGCCAGCCGGAGACCGCCTGCAGAAGTCCTCGCCTCCAACCCTGCAGCCTGAGATCCGTCACGGTTGGATAGTACGCGTTCAGGACGCTCTCGAAATCGTGCACGCGTCGCCGAACCTCGCGATCGAGCCACGGCACCGAGATATCGCGGCGCAGGGCGAATGCGGGCCAATCGCCGCGCGTCCAGTCGTCGAGGGTTTCGGGAAAACGGAACCCGAGCGCGCGCGCGCTGTCATAGAGCGTGCCGTCGAGCGGCACCGGGGTATAGGTGTACAGGATGATCTCCGCGTCGGGATTGACGGCCTTGACGGTTCTGACGAATCGCAGCGTCCGTTCTGCGTCCGCGATTCCATCGGGCGGGTTTCCCAGGACGAACGAGAATTCCGGCACGATGCCAAACTCTCTGGCGCGGCGCGCGAGCTCCAGGGTCAGGCTGGCTGACGCCTGCCCGCCTTTGTTCATCCGGGCGAGGATGGCGTCCGAGCCGCTCTCGGCGCCCGCGAAGACCATCTTGAGGCCGCTGCGACGCATCTTCTCCCACGTCGCGAGACGGTATCGCATCAGCTCGTCGACGCGTCCGAGCGCCCACCAGCGAATGCCGTGCTTCGCAATCCGATCCGCGAACTCCTCCGTCCGCGCCTCCGACACGAAGAAATCCATGTCGTGGAACTCCATCGCGTCGGCGCCATACTCGCGACAGAACCGCGACACGACGCGCTCCATGCGAGCGGGCGACTCGGCCAGCCATCGCTGCGACGACACGGAAACGACCGCGCAGAAGTTGCAGGCGAACGGGCATCCGAAAGACGAGTGATGCGCACCGACCCGCTGGCCGAGATAGTGGGCGTTGATGTATCGGTGCGTCGGCACGCTCTCGTACGGCCATTCTGGCAACGAATCGACAGGGGTGAGGGGTCGAGGTGGGTTGTGCGTGATACGGCCGTTTTCGCGATAGCTCAGCCCCGCGATGCCGGAGAGCGCTCCGCCACGCGACAGGACATCGGCGAGCTCGCGAAACGTCTGTTCGCCCTGACTGCGCACGCAGATATCCACGTACGGCGCCCGAAGGCATGCGTCCGCATGTTGGGAGGGGAAGTACCCGCCCCAAATCATCGGCACGGATGGAAAGACCTGTTTGAGCCGCTGGCAATCCGCGACCGCACGCACGAGCTGCGGACCCGGCATGACGGTAACGGCAATGGCAGTAAGAGGACGTTCTCGCCCTATCCTCACGATCGTGTCGACCGGATCACCGGACTCGTGGCTTCCGCCTTTAGGCGGAAGATCCATCAGATTCCCGTCAATGATGGTGTACGTGTCACGATCCAGCATCGATGCCACGGCGAGCAGCGACATCGGCAGGGGTTTCTTTCGGGACGGCGTGCTCCGGGGGTTGTAGAGGATGATCACGTTGGCCGGGATTCGGGATTCGGGGTTCGGGGTTCGGGCGTGAAAGACGCTCGCGTCGTTCGTGTTCGCTCGAAAAGCCACATCCCGAGAGAACCGATTTGGGCGGAGACGGCCGATTTCGCGGCGAGCCAGCGCTTGCCGTTCCCGGCGTGCCGATCGCGCGCGACTTCCGCCGTCATCCATCGGCGGGCGAACTGGTAATACCGGCGTCCCGGCCGATTCCGTGGCCGCAGATCGCGATCGGTCCGGCTTGTCCAGTCGGCCGTCGCATCAATCTCCCGTTGAACGTCGTCGTA
>JACQTH010000593.1 GCA_016210935.1 Acidobacteriota bacterium
GTCGCGGCCAGAGCCTCTCGCGAACATCGCCTGAGTCCATTCACGAAACAACATCAGCCGAACGCCGGCCGAGGAGGAAGGCGATGTTCGACTTCGACCCTCGTGACTTCAGCGCTCTCCAGAATTGACCCGGGTCTGCTCGGCAGAAGTGGTCCACTGAATCACGGTGCGAGTGCAGCATGGGCGGATGCTCAGGAAGCGCCCGTGCTGTATCTGTCATCGGTGGTTCACACCAGACCGGCATGTGGGGCCGCGTCAGCGCGCGTGCTCGTCGCCGGCCTGCCAGGCGGCGCGGCGAGCACGGACGCAAGCGTTGTGGCGCGAACGCAATCCTGACTACTTCACGGCCCATCATCTTCAGCAACGGCGGGTGGCCAGCATGGCTGGCTCGCCACCGGATCCCCTGTCACTCCCGCCTCCTCTTTGCCATCTTCCCTGGGACATCGCTCAAGAGACGTTCGGGGTCACGGGCTCGGATTTTCTCGGTCATTTGGGCAAAGTCCTCCTGACCTCCGTGCAAGACCAGTGAAGGGTGTAAGCGCTTGATACGACTGGGGAAACGGGCCGACTTCCCCGGATCGCCGTGCAAGACGAGTGCGATACGTAACTGATTGGGTCCAAAGGGCTTGCAGGCCAACATCCCCGTTACCCCGTGCAAGACCAGTGCGCGGCTGTGCGACGCTCTCGACCGTCGACCGAGCGGCGCATGGATCTGGAATTTCACCACCTCGATCTCCGCTACGAAGCGCTCCGTAAACGCCAGCCGCGCAAAGAGCGCGTGCTGCTGGCGTCGCTCGCCGAGCAGGGGCAGCTGCTGCCCGTTGTGGTGGTCAGCGGCACCGGGCCGTTCGTTCTGGTTGACGGCTATAAGCGGGTGCGCGCGTTGAAACGTCTGGCCCAGGACACGGTGCGCGCGACGGTGTGGGCGATGGAGGAAGCGGACGCGCTCGTGCTCGAGCACGTGATGCGTGCCGCGGATCCCGCTGGACCGCTGGAGCAAGGCTGGATGCTGGACGAGCTGCGACTCCGGTTCGGGCTCTCGCTGGACGACCTGGCCCGTCGCTTCGACAAGACACCGAGCTGGGTGTCGCGGCGGCTCGCGCTGGTGCGCGCGCTGCCAGACGTCATCCAGGGTGAGGTCCGCGCGGGGCGCATCGCGCCCCATGCCGCCATGAAATACCTCGTGCCGTTGGCGCGCGCCAACCGCGACGGCTGCGTCGCTCTGGGCGAGGCCATTGCGCGCACCGACTTGTCGATCCGTCAAATCGGCGACCTCTACACGATGTGGCAGGAGGGCACGGAGGAGACACGGTCGCTGCTCGTGACCGACCCGCTGGTGATGCTGCGTGTCCGCGCCGACGCGGTGCGCGAGCCCCACGACGCGCGATCGCCTGTGCAACGGTTTGTCGAGGACGTCACCGCGTTGGCGAGCACCGCGCGGCGGGCGAATCGCCGGCTACGTGACGGTCTCGGGACGCCTGTCGACACACGCGCACCACAGGAGACCGACACGGCGATGCGAGAGGCACGCGCGGACTGTGAGGCGCTCTTCAAGCGGTGGGAGAAGGAGCGACAGGATGCTCGATCAGAACCAGCGCACCTCGGTGCTTGAACTGCATCGCCAAGGACACGGGGTCCGTACGATCGCGCGAGTGCTGCACCTCTCGCGCGGGGCCGTGCGTGACGTGCTGAAGGCGGGCACCGCCACCGTCCCGGCCCTTGCGCGCAAAGAGAAGGCGGACCCGTACGTCGACGACATCCGCGACCTCTATGCCCTGTGTAAAGGCAACCTCGTACGCGTCCACGAAGAACTGCGATCCCGGGGGGCGGCTTTCTCGTACCAGGCGCTCACCGGTTTCTGTCGTCGCCACGGGATCGGCACCGAGCCCGTCAAGCCCGCCGGGGAATATCACTTCGCGCCGGCCGCGGAGATGCAGCACGATACGTCACCTCATCAGGTCACGATCGGCGGCCACGTGCGAGCGGTCCAGACGGCGTCGCTCGTCCTCTGTTACTCGCGGCTCATCTACATCCAGCTCTATCCGAGCTTCACGCGATTCTGGTGCAAGGTCTTTCTCACCGATGCGCTGCACTATGTCGGCGGTGTCTGTGAGACCTGCATGATCGACAACACGCACGTCGTCGTCCTGCACGGCACCGGCGCCGAGATGGTGCCGGTCCCGGAGATGGAAGCCTTCGCCGAGCGGTTCGGCTTCACCTTTCGGGCGCACGAGAAGGGCGATGCGAACCGCTCGGCGCGCGTCGAACGCCCGTTCGATTTCATCGAGAAGAACTTCTTCGCCGGCCGCACCTTTGCCGATTGGGCGGATCTGAATCGTCAGGCGGTCGAGTGGTGTGACAAAGTCAACGAGACCTTCAGTCGCCATCTGCACGGGAGCCGGCGCGACCTCTTTGCGACCGAGCGCCCGCATCTGGCGGCCTTGCCCGTGTGGATCCCGCCCGTCTACCAGCTGCACCACCGGATTGTCGACACGGCCGGCTACGTGCACGTCCAGGGTCCCCGCTATTCGGTCCCCTACGCGCTCATCGGACGCCAGGTGGAGATCCGCGAAACCAAGACCACGATCGACATCTACCAGGGCCCGCGGCTCGTGGCCTCGCATGCGAAGCTGCTCGATGAAGTCCACGGCTGCGTCACGGCTCCCGAGCATCGCCCGCAGCGTGGAGAGCCGCGCCCCCCGCGCGAGCCGTTGCCGGACGAAGTCACGATCCTGCGGCTCGAGCCGCAGGTGGGACCGTACCTGACCGCGCTCAAAGCGCATGCGGCCGGCCGGGTGCCACGCCTGCTTCGGCGGCTGCTCGGCATGGTGCGCGAGTATCCGCGCGCCCCGCTCCTCGCCGCCATCCAGGCCGCCACAGCATACGGTCTCTACGATCTCGATCGTCTCGACCGCATGATCTTGAAACGGATCGCGCACGACTACTTCGTCGTGCCGCCAGTCGGGGAGGACGACGATGACCGATGAGCTCGCGCAGCTGCTGAAGAACCTGCACCTCGGGCGCATCGCGCAGATTCTCGACGAGGAACTCGCGGAAACCGAGCACGCCCAGCGCACACCGAGTGATGTCCTGGCGCGACTGCTCCGGGCCCAGTGGCATCATCGGCAGGAAACGGCGCTCGCCTGGCGCATCAAGCAGGCCAAGCTCCCGCAGGAGTGGACGCTGGAGAGCTTTCCCTTCAAGAAGCAGCCGGGGGTCAACGCGCGTCAGATTCGTACGCTCGCCGAGCTCGATTTCATCCCCAAGGCCGAGAACATCGTCCTGGTCGGCAACACCGGCGTCGGCAAGACCGGGCTCGCCTCGGCGCTCCTCCTCAAGGCGATCCAGAACGGCTACCGCGCGCTGTTTGTGCGCGCACAGGATCTCTTCGACGAGATGTACGCGTCACTGGCCGATCGGTCATCGCGAAAACTGCTGGCCCGGCTGTCGAGGATCGACGCGTTGCTGATTGACGAGCTCGGGTACCTCAATCTCCGTCCTGAGCAGACCAATATCTTTTTCAAACTGATGGAAGAGCGCTACCTGCGCCGGCCCACGATTATTACGACGAATCTGGACTACGCCGAATGGCCAGGTCTGCTCGGCAACCCCGCGCTCGTGGACGCGCTGCTCAGCCGACTGCGTCATCGCTGTCACACGATCCGAATCGACGGGCCTTCCTTGCGCGACGTGCAAGGGTAGCTGGCACGATGAACGCCGCCGAGCAGACGCGCTCCATGCTCACCTGGTGGGCGCAGGTCGGCGTCGACCGGGCGGACCTGGCTGTCCGCCGGACGACCGGCGTGATGCTTTGGCATCATGACCTGGTCCTGCACGACTTACCGCTCACCTGGGCACGCGCCGAGAACGCGCATCACGCGGACGTCTATATCCGACCGGCTCGCGGTCACGCATGGCCGCTCCTCTTCGTCGATGATGTCACCGTCGAACACGCTCGGCAGGCCGCGCACGATGTCGACGCCCTCCTTGTCGAGACCTCGCCGGCTGGTGGCTGTCATGTCTGGCTTCGCTGCGACTGCTTGCTCGATGAGGGTGATCGCGGCCGCGCTCAGCGCTGGTGGGTCAACGCGCTTGACGGCGACCCGGGCTCTGTCTCCGGAGAGCATCTCGGGCGCCTGGCCGGCTTCAAGAACTGGAAGCGCGGCGGCTGCTGGGTCAACGTCCTTGCGGTTTCGCACGAACTCGGCCCCTGGCATGCCGCCGATCTGACGACGATGCCGCGGCCAACGGTGCGCGACGAACAGCAATGCCGCCGTGCCGGATTGCGCGACACCACTCCTTCAGGCCGCGACTGGGCTTGGGCCTGTACGCTTCTCGAGCATGGACAGTCGCCGGACCAGGTCTACGCTCGACTCGTCGACCGTGCCCGACCACGGCGCGGTACCGATGCCGAACGCTACGCCCGGCGGACCGTCGAGCGAGCTTCTCGCCACGTCGGCGTGATGAAAACCGCGAACCCTCACAACCAGCGCAACCCCTGATTCCTCGCCATCGATCCCGCGCTCCACGCGCCCCCCCAAGGGTAGAGAACGAAAATCCCCCCAGCCGCATCATCTGTCACTGATCTCGATCGTGTTTCTCGCCTGGCCTGCTTCTGCTGAGCAGACATGGGTCAATCCTGGAGAGCGGCGAAGGACCGAGGCTGCACGTATGCGAGCGCCGACTACCGGGCCCTCTTGGACGCGCACGGCCTGACCTGCAGTATGAGTCGACGCGGCGATTGCTACGACAACGCCGTCGCCGAGAGTTTCTTCGCGACCGTGAAGACCGAGCTCAGCGAACACTTCGGCACCGGCAACGACGGGACCCGCGCCTTTCGCGTCGGCGATCCGATGTGGGGCCTGCAAGGAACTGACTTTGCCCACCGGATCGAGGAGACGCATGTCATCACCGAGCTTTTTGTTCTTCTTCTCCGGATCCCAGTAAGACGTGAAGTCCACTTCGATCACTGGAATTGAGACCTTCGCCTTGTTGAAGCGGCCGCTGTCGATGGCCTGTTGCAGCGCCTCCTCCATTCGGTTCGCCTGGCTCTGCACGCTGTCAAGTAGCACGCAGTCGACGGTCTGGTCGTGTCCCGGGAGCCTGCGTTTTTCGGTCGCGTACACCGCGCCAGCGTAGGTCGGTGGAAAGATCTTCGTCCCCTCGCCGCCGGCCGGCTGCAACGTGGTGCGGCTGCGGAACGCCGCAGCGCTTCCTGTGAGTGCGTCTTGTAGAACCTTCAACGTCAGATCAGCCACGGGCTCCTCCTTGGTCTGCGTACGAGAACCTCATATGAGGTCCGGGAAAGATGGAGCAGGTTGCGTGGCTGCGTGCCGCTCGGGAAGCTTGTCACAGTCGTGGTGGGACAGGCCGTCGCCTCGATCACGTGCAGACCCGTCGAGCAATCCAGACCCGCTCCCTTGCTTCCTCTAGGGATCTTTCCGGGGAAAGTGCCTTACCGGGCGGCAACCCCGAAATCCCTTTTCCGGAAGAGCTTCTTCCACAGGCGCGACAGGACAGGCCAGACAACTTTTCTGCGGACGGAGGATTACGCATACGGCGCGGGTCTCTCGCCGTCGAAGGAACCTGACAGACCCTGGCCCCTCTACGCTGCTTCGAAGGAGCTGGTGTGTTCTGCTCGCAGTGAATCTGGACGAGATAGTTGAGCGGAGAAGTATCGGCGACTACGACGATCACGGCCGCCGCATGACGCCGCTGGCTTCAAGTCGATCAAGGGTCTCGACATCCTGTGCGAGATCCTCCACGTCGTACGCGTGGTCGTCGACGTGACGCCTCTTGAGTAACGCGTCGAATTCAAACCGTCTCAGGTGCAGCAGTTGGCTTGCTTGATGGTGAGACAGGACGCCCGAACGGTAACCTTCGATCGCCAGTGCTTCAAGGGCCTCTCGCCCGGGATCCGGTCGCTGAGCAACATCGTCCGGTAATTCGACCGTGATCTTCATGTGCCTAGGGTATCAGAAGCGGCGTTCACGACCGACTGACGACCGGAGGCACAGTCCGGCGTGCTGCGGCGATCAACGCCGGGCGTCCCGCGACATGACCCTGGCGAGGTCCACCGCCTCATTTGCCCGGCGTCTTGGCGACCTCCAAATAGATCTTCGGCTGCAGCCGGCCGACGCGAGCCGTGATCTCGTAGCAACCGGGCTCCGGGAACCACGCGAAGTTGCGGTCGAAGGCGAACTTCAGGAGATCACCCGGCTTCGCCAGGCTGGGCTTGTAGCCGGTCCGACTGATCTCGTACCGCGGTTGGCGTTCGCCGAGAGTGTCCCCGAACCGGGTAAACCTGACGAGCGCGCTCGATTTGACGTGTTTGCCCGACACCATCACCAGCCCGCCGGCTGCAGCATCGATTACCCACACCAATTGCACCGGCGAGTTGTTGCCCTCCCACTTGATCGGCAACGAGCTGGCGGTGACCCACAGCGGCTTCTGGCCGACTGCCGCGGGCAGGGCGCGCGAGACCACCGTGGGCTTGCCGGTAGGACACTCCTGCGCGGCGGCCGTCGAGGCCGTGACCAGCATGAGCAGGCAACACCCGAGCGTCCGGAACCACATGAGCACCTCCATCATCACGACCCGATGCGAATCCCGACCGTTAGGCCCCGGGGCCTTATTTGATCTTCTGCCCTTTGACCAGCGCCTCGACGCGCTGCGCGAGCGTCGGATCGCTCCCCTGCAAATTCGTCATCTGGTCAAAGTGCGCCTTCATCTTCTTGACGCGCTCCTCATCTTCGGCGCCGCACGGACA
>JACQTH010000603.1 GCA_016210935.1 Acidobacteriota bacterium
CCTCGGTCCTGATGGGCGCGCACATCGTACGGGTCCACGCGGTCGCGGAGATGGTGCAGGTCGTCAAGGTCGCCGATATGCTGCGAACGAGGAGTGGGCAGTGAGCAGTGAGCAGTGGGCAGTAGGGAAGAAGAGGCAATCCTGGGATGGCCCGTTGCGTCACTGCCCACCGCCCACCGCCCACCGCCCACTTCTATGAACCTTCTCGACTGGCTCAAGGCGCTGCTGGGTCGCCCGGCGCTCGACTGGTGGGATCTGCTGGACATCGCGATCGTCTCCGCGCTGGTCTACGAGGTCCTGAAGCTGATTCGGGGCACGCGCGCGGTGCAGATGGGGGTGGGGCTCGCGCTGATGGCGGGGCTGTTCTACTTCTCCCGCTGGGGCCATCTCGACACCGTGAACTGGCTGATCCGCAACATGGTCGGCTACCTGGTGTTCGCGGCCATCGTGCTGTTTCAGACGGATATCCGGCGTGCGCTGGCGCATTTCGGCCGCGCACGGTTTTTCAGATACTTCACGCGGCCTGAGACGGATGATGAAACGATCGAGGAGCTCGTGGTCGCCACCACGGCGCTGGCGTCGCGGCGAACCGGCGCGATCATCGTGGTCGAGCGCGACATCGGCCTTCGGAACTACATCGAGGGTGGCATTCCGCTTGACGCCATCCTTACGTACGATTTGCTGGTCGGCATCTTCCAACCGACTTCGCCGCTGCACGACGGGGCCGTCATCGTCCAGGGCGACCGGGTCGCCGCGGCGGGCTGTTTTCTGCCGCTGACGACGAACCCCCGGTTCGGCAAAGAACTGGGGACGCGCCACCGGGCGGCGATTGGTTTGTCGGAAGAGACCGACGCGCTGGCGATTGTCGTCTCGGAGGAGACCGGCGGCATCTCGCTGGCCCTCGACAAAGGGATTGAGCGCGGTCTTGACGCGGAACAGCTTCGGCAGCGGCTCCGATCGCTCGTCATGCGACGGCGCACAACGGGAGGACGCGAGAGCGCTGATTTCTGATGCGAAACCCGTTCAGACATCTCGGCCTGAAATTCGTCTCGCTGGGCATCGCCACGATGCTCTGGTTGAACGTGTCGGGCGAACAGGTGGCGGAGCGGAGTCTGCGCGTGCCGCTCGAGCTGCGCAACATTCCTGAGCGCCTCGAGGTGGTGAGCGATCTCCCGTCGACCGTCGACGTGCGCGTGCGCGGCGCGTCGGGGGCGCTGGCGCGGCTCAGCGCGGGCGATCTCGTCGCCGTGGTCGACGTGGCGACGGCCAAGCCCGGGCGGCGCATGTTCCACCTGACGCCGGACGAGATTCTGTCGCCGTTCGGGGTCGAGGTCGCGTATATGACGCCGCCCAGCCTCTTCATCGAATTCGAGCGCGCGTCCGCCAAGGTGGTCCCCGTGGTCCCGACCGTCGAGGGTGAGCCGGCGAAAGGGTTTCAGATCGGCAAGATCTCGGCGAGCCCTGCGACCGTCGAAGTCGTCGGCCCGGAGAGCCGGCTGCAACAATTGACCGAGGCGGTGACGGAGCCGGTCTCGGTGGCGGGCGCGGCCCAGACCATCCTCGAATCGGTGACGATTGGCATCGTCGATCCCGCGGTGCGTCTGCGAGTCCCTTTGAGCGGGTGGGTCACGGTCGAGATCACGCCGACGCCGCTGGAGCGGGCGCTGCAGACGTCGGTTCGGGTTCGCAGCACGGCGTCGGGTCACGAGGCGCGCGTGCAGCCGACTTACGTGTCTGTGACGGTGCGCGGTCCCCGTGCGGTGGTCAGCGCGTTGCACGCGGAGTCGATCGAAGCCTTTGTCGACCTTGCCGGCCTCGGACCCGGCCAGTACAATCTTCCCGTTCGCATGGAGCCTGCACAACAGCTCAACGTCATCGGCATCGATCCTCCGGTCGTCAGGGTGACGATCAGGTGAATCGGGGTCAGACCCGAAGACGCCCGAGGGACTGGGGACTAGGGACTTGGGAATAACAAAGAAAGAACGGCGTGGACCTAGCCCCTAGCCCCGAGTCCCTGGCCCCTTCTCCGTCTCCTTCTACTCAATGACTTCTCGTCTCTTCGGCACGGACGGAGTACGCGGGCGAGCGGGTGTGTATCCGCTGGACGTCGAGACCGTGCGGCGTCTCGGCGCTGCCTTGATCCGCGCGCTGCCACGAAGCGACGGCGCGCGCGTCGTGATTGGGCGCGACACGCGAGAATCCGGCGGGTGGATCGAGCGCGAGCTGGCGCACGGCGCCCGGTTCAGCGGGGCGACGGTCGTCAGCGCGGGCGTCATTTCGACACCGGCGGTCGCGTTCTTGACGCGGACCGAGGGGTACTCCGCCGGCGTGGTGATTTCGGCGTCGCACAATCCGTTCGAGGACAATGGCATCAAGGTCTTTTCCGGCGCCGGCGAAAAATTCACCGAGCGCCTGGAGCAGGAAGTCGAGGGCATCGTCGCCGATCGGTTCTGGCAGGTCCCGTCCGACCCCGCAGCCCCGGTCGCGGTCCATGACTTCTCGGAGTCCTATTTGGAGCATGTCCGATCCGTGCTGCGACAGGCCAGGAGTGTTCGCGGCTGGACGCTCGCGGTCGACTGCGCCAACGGCGCGACCAGTGATCTGGCGCCGCGGCTGTTTCGAGAGCTCGGCCTCCACCTCGACGTGATCGGCGCGTCGCCCGACGGCCGCAACATCAACCTCGGTGTTGGATCGACGCATCCTGACGGGCTCGCGGCACTCGTGCGAGAACGTGGCTCGCGACTGGGCGTGGCGTTCGATGGGGACGGCGACCGGGCGATCTTCGCGGATGAAACCGGACAGATTGTGAACGGCGACGCCGTGATGCTGATGTGCGCGAAACATCTCAAACGCGAGGGCCGTCTGCGCGGAAACGCGCTCGTGGCTACCGTGATGAGCAATCTCGGGCTGGAGCTGGGATTGAAGGATCTGGGGCTCGACCTCGTTCGGTGCCCCGTCGGCGACAAGTACGTGATGGAGGAGCTGCTCGCGCGGAACCTGTCACTGGGCGGCGAACAATCCGGTCACGTCATTTTTTCCGACTTCCTGTTCACCGGTGATGGCCTGATCACCGCGATGCAGGTCCTCGAGACGATGGCGGCGACCGGGAGGAAGCTCTCGGAGCTTGCGGGGGAGTTGGTCGTGTATCCGCAGGTGCTGCTGAACGTGCGCGTGCGAGAGAGAGTGGATTTGAAGACCGTGCCGCCGATCGCGAGCGTGATGGATGGGGTCGAGCGGCGCCTTGGCCGCCAGGGCCGGTTGCTCGTGCGGTATTCTGGCACGGAGCCGCTTCTGCGAATCATGCTGGAAGGACGCGATCAGGAGGAGATCAATAGGTGGGCTGAGGAAATCGCGAGAGAAGTGAGGAAGCAGATAGGCATGTGATGACGTGGTGAGCTGAAAGAGGTCGGGAATCAGGGACCAGGGGCCGGGGGCCAGGGACTAGGGAAGGAAGAAAGGCCAAAGCGTTTCGCACTTTTTCTTCCCTCGCTCCTGGTCCCTGGTCCCTGGTCCCTGGTCCCGCAAATTCCTATGGTCCGCTTCTCCGTGAACGTCAACAAGGTCGCGACGGTTCGAAACTCCCGCGGCGGTCGTGTGCCGTCGGTCATCGAAGCCGTTCGCGCCTGCCTGGCGGCGGGGGCGCCTGGAATCACCGTCCACCCGCGAGCGGATGCTCGGCACATCACGCCGGCGGACGTCCGTGAGATTGCCGCGGAGCTCCGGCCGCTGAAAGGATCGGTCGAGTACAACATCGAAGGCGATCCGCGTCCGGATTTGCTGGCGCTCGTCCGTGAGACCCGGCCCGATCAGTGCACGCTGGTTCCGGTCAGACCGGGCGAGATTACCAGCGAAGCGGGATGGCCTGCGGATACGAATTCGCGGAGGATGTCCGGCGTGGTTGACGATCTGCACGCCGCGGGCGTTCGCGTCAGCATGTTCGTCGATGCGGCGCCCGAACCGATTCGATGGGCGGCGAACATCGGCGCCGACCGCGTGGAACTGTACACGGAGCCCTATGCCCGGGCGTTCGAGCGCGGTCCGGCCGAGGCCGAGCGCAGTTTCGTGACCTATGCCCGAATGGCGGAGCTGGCGCATTCGCATGGGCTGGGCATCAATGCGGGCCACGACCTCGATCTGGACAATCTGCGCCTGTTTCGCACGCTGCCGTACCTCGACGAGGTCTCGATCGGTCATGCGATCGTGAGCCGCGCGATTTTTGTGGGTCTCGACCGCGTGGTTCGCGAATACCTCGATCTGCTCGCGGGGGGTCCTGGTGGCAAGTCGCCACACGTTTAAAGGCGGAAGCCACGGGCGGCTCTTCGTGGCTTCCGGCTTCAGCCGGAAGATCAGCGCGGCACAGACGTTCTTCCGCCTAAAGGCGGAAGCCACGGATCGGCGGGAGCTGGAACATCTTCCCCTTGCTCGAGCGCCTCTCTTGATCCTGCTGCTGGTCGCAATCGCAGCGGCGCCGGCCGCTGCCGCGACCGACGTTTCGCTCGCCACCGCCGACGGCGTTCGTCTCGCCGGCACCTTCTATCAGGCGGCCCGATCCGCCGCCACGCCGGCACCCGCAGTCATCCTGCTGCACATGCTCACGCGATCGAAGGCGGATTGGGACGACGTGGCCGAACGGCTGGCGTCGGGCGGCATCCATGCGCTGGCGATCGACTTTCGGGGCCACGGCAACTCGCGCCGGCCCATGCCCGACGAACCGCTCGATCTCGGCCGCCTGCCGCTCGACGCGGAGGCCGCCCGTGCCTGGCTTCTGACGCGCGCCGACGTTCGCCGCGACCGGCTCGGCATCGCCGGCGCGTCGGTCGGCGCCAACGTGGCGGTGCTGGTGGCGAGCGGCGACCCGCAGATTCGATCCATCGCGCTGCTCTCGGCCGGGGCGGACTATCGGGGGTTGCGAATCGACTCGGCCATGCGCAAGTACGCCGAACGCGCCGCGTTGTTCATCGCCAGCCGCGAAGACCCCTACGCGAGTCGCTCGATGCGCGAGCTCTCAGCGACTGGCCCGGGCCTGCGCGAAACGCGTCTCCTGGACGGCGCCGGACATGGCACGGTGATGCTGTCGCGCGATCGCGATCTTCCAGCCGTGCTGGTGGACTGGTTTCAGAAGACGCTGTTGTGAGAAAGTTAGGAGCTTCTAGCTCCTAGCTCCTTCTCCTATGAAAGCTGAATCCGTCGTCCTGGGCCTCTCCGGCATGTTCTTCGGGCTGATTGTCGGCTGGATTCTGGGCGCGCAGGCGCAGAACGGCCGGCCGGCGTCGGCTCCCCCGGCCCCCCAGGGTCAGTCGCAGGCCCCAACGTCCACGGAAGCCTCATCGCGCGCCGCCATCCTGGACGAGAACCAGGTCCAGGCGCTTCGTTCGATCGCCGACAAGGATCCGAAGAACGTACAGGCGCGCGTGCAGCTCGGGAACTTGTACTTCGACGCCGAGCGCTACGATCAGGCCATCAAATGGTACGAGAACGCGCTAACGCTGGATCCACGCGATCCCAACGTCAGCACGGATCTCGGCATCAGCTACTACTACACGAACCAGCCCGATCGCGCGCTCGCACAGTTCGACGAGTCGCTGAAGATCGACCCCAGACATACGAAGACCCTGTTGAACATCGGGGTGGTGCGGGCATTCGGGAAACAGGACCTGCAAGGAGCGGTCGCGATCTGGGAGAAGCTGCTCGAGCTCGCTCCGGCGAGCCCGGAAGGTGAAGCCGCCAGACGCGCGCTCGACAGCATCAAGGCGGCGCATCCCGACGCGGGGAAGACGCCCGGTGGGTCGTGACCAGATTCCTCCTCATTCTCGTCATGATCGCGCTCTTTCTCCGGGCGGTCTGGCGCCTGGTCGTCGGAATTGTGGACGGCGCGGCCTCGACCGGCCGCGGCCGATCGGCGCGCGGCGTCCCGATGGTCCGCGACCCGGTCTGTGGTACGTTCGTCGTTCGGTCGCGCGCCCTGGCGGCGCAGTTCGGCGATCGCACGGAGTACTTCTGTTCGGAGGAGTGCCGGAGGAAGTATTCAGGGAGATAATTCCAATTGCCATTGAGAGATCTGGTGATTTGGAATCTATGACCAGATTCTCAATGTCATCGATGGACCATGCGCTCTGAGACCGAACTGCGCGCCGATATCGTCGAAGTGGGGCGCCGGCTCCACGCGCGCGAGTACATCGCGTCGAATGACGGGAATATCAGCGTGCGCCTCGACGCCGAGCGGCTGCTCACGACGCCCAGAGGCGTCTCCAAGGGCTTCATGACGCCCGACATGCTGGTGGTGACCGACATGAACGGGCGTCGGATCTCGGGCGATCGCGATCCTTCGTCCGAGATCCTGATGCATCTCGCGGTGTACGAGAATCGTCCGGACGTCAAAGCGGTCGTCCACGCGCATCCCCCGGTGGCGACCGGGTTCGCCGTCGCCGGGATTCCGCTCGATCGCGCGGTGCTGGCGGAGGTCATCACGACGCTCGGCAGCATCCCGATCGCGGACTACGGGACGCCTTCGACGATGGAGCTGGCGGATGCGGTCCGGAAGTACATCCGGGCGCACGACGGGCTGCTGCTGGCGAATCACGGCGCGCTGACGGCGGCCGGTGACGTGATGGCGGCCTATTACAAGATGGAGACAATCGAGCATTTCGCGCGCATCAGCCTGGTGGCGCGCGTATTGGGCGGCGAGCGGCTGCTGTCGCGGCAGGAGGTCGAACGCCTGCAGGGGCTCCGGGGGGCCTACGGCATCGCCGCGCCGGCCCAGCTGTGCCCTGACGATGCTGAGCAGGGGCCGCCGGGCGAAGACGTCACCTGTCAGGTCGTGCGCGCGCCGCGGTCGTCGCGTCCGGACCAACGAGTCATCGCGCCACAATCGGGGGGCGGCGCGTCGGACGGCGAAATTCGGTTAACATACCGCGAACTCACGGCGCTGATTGAAGACGCCGTCAGAAGCCTGAAGTGATCACGGGGTTCGGGATTTGGGATTCGGGGTTCGTTGGTTTGACGACGATCTTCCGAATCCCGAATCCCGATTCCCGAATCCCGGGAACGAAAGATCGATCAGGAGGGGACTCATATGGGTGAGGCGCTCGGCATGGTCGAGACCAAAGGGCTCGTCGCGATGATCGAAGCGGCTGACGCGATGGTCAAGGCCGCCAAGGTCACGCTGGTGGGCTGGGAAAAGATCGGCGCAGGCTACGTGACCGCGATCGTCCGCGGCGACGTGGCGGCCGTGAAGGCGGCCACCGATGCCGGCGCGGCGGCCGCGCGCCGCGTGGGCGAGCTGGTGGCGGTGCATGTGATTCCGCGGCCGCACTCGAACCTCGAGGAGACGCTGCCCATCGGCAAGGCCAACGTGGCGAAAGTCTGATGAGTAGCCAGTGTCCAGGGGCCGGAGTCGCGTGCTGGCGGCCGGCAGCTGACTCACGCGCACGATAGCCGCATGAGCCGCTGGCTACGGACCACTCGCTACGGGCCACTATTCCAATGATCGTCGCCAAAGTCGTGGGCACCGTCGTGGCCACGCGCAAGGACGAACGTCTCGTCAGCAACAAGCTGCTGCTTGCACGTCCGGTCGACGTGCGCGGTCAGGTCGAGGGCGGCTATCTGGTCGCGGTCGATACGGTCGACGCCGGGTTCGGCGAGACGGTGCTGATCGTCAGCGGGAGCTCCGCCCGCATGGCCTCAGGCATGAAGGATTGTCCCGTCGATGCCGCGATCGTCGGTATCATCGACACCATCGAGGTCTCCGAGTAATGCAGCTCGCCCGCGTCATCGGAGACGTCGTCGTCACCCGCAAGGATCCTGGACTGACAGGCTTGAAGCTGCTGGTCGTGCAGCCGCTGACGCCGGACCGCAAGCCGATCGGCCGCCCGCTCGTGGCCGTGGATTCAATCGGCGCCGGCGTCGGCGAGGAAGTGTTCTTCGTGCGCGGCAAGGAGGCGAGCTTCCCCTTCTATCCGACCGAGGTTCCAACGGATGCCGGGATAGTTGGGATCGTCGACCACTGGAGCGTCGAATGACGGGCCGGCCCCCAGCCCCCGGATTGTTTCTTTTCTCTCCGGCCCCCGGCCCCTGGTCCCCGGCCCCCGTAGCGTTATGCTCCTAGGCCGCGTGATCGGCAACGTCG
>JACQTH010000596.1 GCA_016210935.1 Acidobacteriota bacterium
ATCCTCGCGGATGCCGACTCCGACGGCAATCACATTGCCACGCTGCTGCTGACGTTCATTTACCGCCACATGCCGCTTCTCATCACGAATGGCAAGGTGTTCCTCGCCCAGCCGCCGCTTTATCGCATCGACATCGGCAAGGAAACTTTCTGGGCGCTCGACGAGCCGCAGAAAGCCTCGATCGTGAAGCAGCATTCGAAGAACGGACGCGGCGATCCGGAGATCACGCGCTTCAAGGGCCTGGGCGAGATGATGCCGAAGGTGCTGTGGGAAACGACGCTCAACCCGAAGACGCGGCGCCTCCTGCGCGTCGACATTGCCGATCAGCTGATGACGGATCGCGTGATCGGCGAGCTGATGGGGAAGGACGCGTCCGCGCGGTTCCGCTTCATCATGGAGCGGGCGGAGGAGGCGGAGGAGCTGGATCTCTGACGCCGCGGGGATGCTATGGCTACGACATCGGAGTCCGTCATCGGCCCGATGCGCTTCCGGCTCACGGTTCTTCTCGCTGGATTTCTCCTCGCCACGCCCACTGCCGAGCCGAAGCTGAAGCTCCGGCCCACCGGAGATCAAGGTCCCAGAGAAAGCCGCCGAGTCGTTCTTCTTTCCTTTGATGGCGCGGGCGACTGGATGGTCGACCGTTTCATCGCCGGGGGCCAAGCACCAGCTTTCGCGCGCATGGCCGCGGAGGGTGCTTCGGCGGAGGCCCTCATCAGCACAACCCCGACCCTGACCGCGCCGGCGCACGCAACGCTCTGGACCGGCGCCGAGCCGCGCCTCCACGGCATCGCGGCCAATTCCGTGTCGCTGCTGCCCACTTCACGGCACACCGTGCTGGAGTGGCAATCGGGGTTCGCGAGCCATGCGTTCAGGGCGGAGCCCATCTGGATCACGGCGGCGCGTGCGGGACGGCGAGTGCTCGTGCCGCAAGCGTCGCAGGGATATCCGTTCTCCAGCGCCTACCCCGACCGCCTGCTGCAATTCGACGTCTATGAAAGCCGGCTGCTGGAAGACGGCATCATCGAGGGGCGGATTGGCGGGGCGGGTAAGGCAGGTGGGGCTGGTTGGGCTGGTAGGGCAGGTACCGCGGGTGGGGCAGGTGGGGCGAGTGCAGACGGTGGCCAGGGCGTGCCAGGTTTCACAGTAAAAATCGGCGAGAGCATCTTCACCCTGCGGCATGCGACAGACGACTCGCTGCGGATCGTCGGCGACACTGAAGAGGTCGTCGTTCGCGCAGGCTTGAGCGGCGCATTCAGCGCACCGATGACAGTTCGAGTCAAGGGCCGCGAGGCGCAAACCCGGTTCCGCCTTCTCAGCTACGATCCGAAGAGCGGCGCCTTCCGGCTGTTTCATGGCGCGGTGATGCAGATCAACGCCAGCGACCCCTCGCGCCTGGCGGATTTCCGCAAAGCGGTCGGCGCGATTGTGGGCGAGCGCATCACGGCCGAATATGCCGCCGGCGAATTCGGATCGACGATTGCGACGACGGGAACAGGTGAGGCAGAAGGATGGCTGAAGGAGCTGATTCTGGCGAATCACCAGTACTTCGAGGGCGTCGCCGAGTTCGCCGCCCGGGAATCCTGGGATCTTCTCGTCCTGTACGTGTCCAGCTTCGACACGGCGGCGCACGCGTTGACGGCCATGCTCGACCCGGACTCGTCGCGGTACTCGGCGGCGCTCGCCGCAAAGGCATGGCCCCGCCTCGCCGACTTTTTCGTCCGCACGGTTGACACGTTCCTGGCGAAGCTTCGCGCCCGCTTCACTGACGCCACCTTCATTGTCGTGTCCGATCACGGTCAGGAAGGCGTTGGACGGCGCGTGCTGCCGAACGTAGCGCTTCGTCTGGCCGGGCTTCTGACGCTCGACAGCCGTGGTCGCGTCGATCTTTCCAGAACGAAGGCCGTCATGGCCACGGGCAAGGGCCACGTGATCTTCGTGAATTCGACGAACTGGAGGGATGGAATCGTCCGTCCCGAGGACCGCGGCGCTGTCGTACGGGCCGCAAGCGCGGCGTTGTTGAACATCAAAGATCCGGAAACCGGCACGGCGCCGATCCGCGCGGTCTTCAATCTTCGAGTCGATGGTGAGGCGCTCGGTGCAGGCGGCGACGGCGCCGGCGATCTGATATTCGATCCAGCCCCGGATTACTTTCCGGACCCGCGCGTTGATATCAGGAGCGTCGTGACCAGAACGCGGCCAGCCGGACTCGGCGTTCACGGGATGTTCCCCACGCGACGGAAATTGCAGGCGATCTTCTATGCCGCCGGCCCGGGTGTCGCCGCCGGGCGGCATCTGGGGCTCGTTCGATCCGTGGATATTGCGCCGACGGTGGCGGCATTGCTGGGGATTCCCCCTCCGGCGCATGCCACGGGGCGAGCCCTGCCGATTCAGTGAGCCCGGAGTCATGGCTTTCGCCTTCAAGTTTTCCGGTAGTGG
>JACQTH010000616.1 GCA_016210935.1 Acidobacteriota bacterium
GAATACAACCTGGCGCTGGGGGAGCGGCGGTCCACGGCGGTGCGCGATTACCTGACGACGAACGGCATCGCGGCGGATCGGCTGCGGACGGTGAGCTACGGCGAGGAGAAGCCGAAACACGACAACGCCCGGGAAGAGACGCGGCGCTTGAATCGCCGGGCGGCGCTGGTGGTGCGGGTGCAGTAAGAAGGAGCTAGGAGAAAGGAGCTAGGAGTGAGGAGCCTAGCTCCTATTCCCCATGTCTCGCATCCTCATCGTCTACCTCTCCGCCTACTTCCTGGCGCTCTGCTGGGCGCTGATCGTCCTCTGGTCGAGCGGGATCTTCCAGCGAGTGTCACCTATGTGGATCGTTGCGGCTTTTCTCGTGGCCTTCGGGCTTGGGATTCTCCTGGCGATAGTCTCGGCCAGACCCTCGCATTTCGTCCATCAACGAGACTAAGTGGCCCGTCTCATAAATACGGCGGCATTCGGCCGCCGATGCATCCCGCCGCGCTGCGTTGCTCGTCGGTCGAATACTCCCGGTATTCTCCCTCCTCGCGCCTTGCGGGGCGGGCGCCTCGGCGCCCTCGGTGCGTCGCCGTATTTATGAGACGGGCCACTAAGGACTTCCCCGTCCCCCCTCACTCGTCCCCCGAAACCAAAAGCGGTTGGCATACATTGTGGTTTACTCTCCCTGCCGGCCCGACGCATGCCCATTGGAGCCATCCGCCTCAGCCGTGCTGCGGTTGTCATCCTCATTCTGATCGCGTCGCCGGCCGCGGCTCAGAAGAAGCCAGCGGACGGTGACGCCCGGATCAAAGTCAGCAGCCTGAAGCTCGCAGGCGTCCACGCGTTCAGGTCAGGAGACATCAAACGTGAGCTCGCGACGAAGTCCAGCAGCTGGATTCCGTGGAGCAAGCCGCGCTACTTCGACCCCGAGGCGTTCGAGGCGGACAAACAACGCATTGAATCGTTCTACGCCACGCGCGGATACCCCAGGGCGCGCGTGGAGTCGGCGGATACCCGGTTCAACGAGGATCGAACGCGTGTGGATCTGGTCATCAGGGTGGTCGAAGGAGACCCGCTTCTGGTCGAGTCGGTCGACCTCGTGGGGTTTGAAGGCGCTCCGATTGAGCATGTGGAGAAGCTTCGCGAGCAACTGCCGATCGAAGTGCGGCAGCCGCTGGATCGGCGCCGCGTCCTCGAAACGCGGAGCCTGCTGGCGGCGGAGCTCCGGGACCACGGCTTTCCGCACGCGGACGTGGCCATCAGAGCGGAGCCGGTTGGTGAATCGGGCGCGCGTCTGACCTTTACCGCTGAACCGGGGACAAAGGCGGTGTTCGGTCCGATCGACATCGTCGGGAACGCGAGCGTCAGCGACGAAGTCATCCGCCGGCAGCTGATGTACAAGCCCGGCGAGCTGTTTCGAATCAGCCAGGTGCGCGACAGCCAGCGCAAGCTGTATACGCAGAAGCTGTTTCAGTTCGTCAACATCGACATCGAGCCGGCCGGCGCTGCATCGAGCGAGGTGCCGACGAAGGTCACCGTCGCCGAGGGCAAGCACCGCCGCATCGAGTTTGGAGGCGGCTGGGGGAGTGAAGAGAAGCTTCGTGGCGAAGCGCAGTGGGACCACGTGAACTTCTTGGGCGGCGCGCGAACCGCATCAGTCCTGGGAAAGTGGTCGTCGCTCGACCGAGGCGTCCGACTGCGCCTGAACCAGCCCTATCTGTTTCATCCTCACTTCACTCTCGATCTCGAGGGGCACGACTGGTACGCGGACGAGCCGGCGTACGACGTCCATTCGTACGGCGGTCAGGTCTCGGTCGCGCATCGCGCGACCGCCACCACGAGCTGGTCGGTTGCGGCGGTCCATCGCTTTGAGAGCAGCGTGATCGCTCCAACTGCGCTTGCGGACGTGACGTTACGCGACGAGTTCATCGCCCTCGGGCTCGATCCACAGGATGGCCGGGAGCGCGGCAGGCTCACGTCGATCCAATTCAACGCCACCCGAAACACGACGACACAACCGCTCGATCCCCTGGCGGGACATCTCCTGAGCGCCCATGTCGAGCAGGCCGGCAGCTGGCTGCCAGGCGAGTTCGAGTACCTCCGTCTCATCCTCGAGGGGCGGCACTATTTCGCGGCGTTCGATGATCGCCTCGTCGTGGCGAACCGGATGAGACTCGGGTCGATCGATCCGCTGTCGCGAAAACCGGGCGCCGTGCCGTTCTTCAAGCGATTCTTTCTTGGAGGATCGTCCAGCGTGCGCGGCTGGGGGCGGTTCGAGCTCGGGCCGCTGGCGGAATCCGGGCTGCCGATCGGCGGGCACAGCATGTTCGAGGCGTTCAGCGAGCTGCGCTGGCGGCTGACGCCGCGGTTCGGCCTCGTCGCGTTCCTCGATGCCGGCAACGTGTGGAGCGAGGCGTGGCGGATCAGGCTCGATACGCTCAAGTACGCCGCGGGGCCAGGGGTCCGGTATTACACGCCCATCGGTCCCGTGCGGGTTGACCTGGGCTACCAGCTCACGCC
>JACQTH010000597.1 GCA_016210935.1 Acidobacteriota bacterium
GAACGGCTGCACCCCGCCAAGCTCCTCGCTTGCGGGGACCCCTGCGCCCCGTGCCGCTCGTCGCGGTGATTCAGGCGCGGACGCCTGTGACGTGCGGAATCGGCCGCGCAGAATCAGGCCCTGGCCTTCGAGCGCCAGGAGCGCGGCTTCGATTCGATCGATCGGCAGCGCCAGCAGATCCGCGAGCTCACGCGCGGTGCGCGGGCCGGTCGAGTCCAGCCATCCGCAGACCGTCGCGGCGATCGCGTCCTCCGCGGACCACTCCTTTTCTCCGGCGGCCCGGATCGGCGGATCGAGATCGAACTCGAGATAGGCCGCCCGGACCATCGACAACCGTTCAGCCGCGACCCAGAGCCGACGGCCCCGGACGATGACGCTGGTCGCGCGGGCCGTCGTGGTCAATGTCGCGAAGAATTCCTCCCACTCCGCGATCGGCGGCGTGACGCCCAGCGTCTGCAGCGCGTCGTGCAGCTCGTTGGGATCGCGCACCATCGGCCACGCCTCTGACTCGACCCTGGCGATGGCATCCGGATCGAGCGCCGCAATGGGGCCGGTTTCCGCCCCGATGCCGCGGCGCGACAACACGGCTCGCGCCCGGCGTTCCTCGAGCGGCGCGTCGTCCAGATAAGCATACGGGTTCGCGTTCAGGATCTCGTGCGAAAACGGCGACGGCTCGACGGTATCGATCGCGACGGTCTTCACCGTACCGCCCTCGATCCCGCGCAGCAGCGTCTTCAGGCCGTCGATGTCCATCGCCTCGCGCAGGCAGTCGCCGATCGACTCCTTGACGAGCGGATGATCGGGAATCCTGATCTCACCGACCAGGTTCTCGGCGCAGGCCACTTGATCCGGGAACACGGACGCGAGCAGATCATCAGACCGCATCCGCTGAATGGGCGGCGGCACCTTGCGGCCGTTGGCGAACCGAAGGACCGCCAAGGCCCGCGAGGCGTTCCACCGCCACCGTGCGGTGAACATCGGCGCGTCGAGCAGCGCCTGCGTCAGGACATCTTCGGCCGTCTCGGGGCGCAGGAAGCGGTAGACGAGCTCCAGCGGGAAGCTGTGTTGATCGCTGAGCGAGATGATGATGCCGTTGTCGGTCGCGGCCGCCTGAAGCTCGAAATTGAACGAGCGGCAGAAGCGTTTTCGCAGCGCCAGGCCCCACGCGCGATTGACGCGCGCCCCAAAGGGCGCATGCAGCACCAGCTGCATGCCGCCGCCTTCATCGAAGAAGCGCTCCGCGACGATCGTGGTCTGTGTCGGCAGCGCCCCGAGCGCAGTGGCGCCGCGGGCGACGTATTCGACGACCTGCTCGGCGCCGCGCCGATCGAGGCCGCACTCCTGCGCGAGAAACGGGACCCCGTCCTGTTGGCGGGCCAGGATATCTTCCCGCAGGCGCGACACCTGCGCGGACAACTCTGTGGTCCGGCCCGGCGCCTCACCGCGCCAGAAGGGAATCGTCGGCGGCGCGCCATGGGCGTTTTCGACGCGAACCCGGCCCGCCTCGACCCGTTTGATTCGCCAGGACGTCGTGCCGAGGAGAAAAATGTCGCCGGCCAGGCTCTCGACGGCGAAGTCCTCGTCCAGCGTGCCGACAATCGCTTCGTCGGGCTCGGCGATCACGTAATAGCTCGCGTTCTCTGGAATGGCGCCGCCGGACGTGATGGCCGCCAGTCGCGCGCCGCGGCGCGCCCGGACGATTCCGTGCACCTGATCGCGAAGCAGGTAGGCGCCGCGCCGACCGCGGCGGCTCGCAATCCCCTCCGACAGCATCGTGATGACGGCGTCGAAGTCCGCGCGTTCGAGCCCGCGATAGGAAAACGTCCGCCGGACGAGCCGGTAAAGATCCGCTTCAGCCCAGTCATCGCACGCCGCGGCCGCCACGATTTGCTGCGCCAGCACGTCGAGTGGGGCGGACGGCACCTCGAGCTGGTCGAGCGTCCCGCTCCGCATCGCCCGAACGAGCGCGGCGCATTCAATCAGCTCGTCGCGCGTGGTCGCGAACAGACGCCCCTTCGGAATCGCCGCCGGCTCGACTTGATGTCCCGACCGGCCGATCCGCTGCAGTGTGATGGCAATCGATCGGGGCGAGCCGATCTGGCACGCAAGATCGACGGAACCGATATCGATCCCCAGCTCCAGCGAGGCCGTGGCGACGACGGCGCGCAGCTCGCCGTTCTTGAGACGCTCCTCAGCAGACTGACGCAGGGAACGGGAGAGACTCCCGTGATGGGCCAGGACCGCCTCGGCGCCGATTCGGGCTCCCAGATGATGCGCGACCCGCTCGGCGAGCCGCCGCGTGTTGACGAACACGAGCGTCGTCCGATGCGAGCGAATCAGCTCGCCCAGACGGTCGTAGATCTCGTTCCACATCTCCGCCGACGCGACGGCCCCCAGCTCGTCACGCGGCACTTCGACCGCCAGCTCCACGGCCCGGCGATGACCGGAATCGACGACCTCGACCGGCGCCGCACACCCCCCTTCGTCGACCGGCGCCAGAAATCGCGCGACAAGATCGATCGGCTGCACCGTGGCCGACAGACCGACGCGTTGTGGACGTGGATGGCCTGACCTCGTGACGAGCTCGTCCAGCCGCGCCAGGGAGAGGGCCAGGTGTGCGCCGCGCTTGTCGTCGGCCACCGCGTGAATCTCGTCTACGATGACGGTGCGGACGGTTCGGAGGGCTTCGCGGCTGCGGGACGCCGTCAACAGGATGAACAGCGACTCCGGCGTCGTCACCAGAACGTGCGGCGGCTGGCGACGCATCTTCTCGCGCTCCTGCGGGCTGGTGTCGCCGGTCCGCACCATCGCTCGGATTTCCTGAAGCGACGCGCCTCTCTGGCCGGCAAGCGCGGAAATCTCCGCCAGCGGCACCGACAGGTTGCGACGGACATCCGTACTCAGCGCCTTGAGCGGCGAAATGTACAAGACGTCCACGGCATCGGTCAGCGAACCGGCGGCCGCCGCGTGAACCAGCCGATCGAGGCCGCCAAGAAACGCCGCGAGGGTCTTCCCGGACCCGGTAGGCGCTGAAATCAGCGCATCGCGGCCGGACTGAATCGCAGCCCAGGCGCGCAGCTGGACTTCGGTCGCCTTCGGAAACCGCGAGGCGAACCACTGGGAGACGAGCGGATGGAATTGGAATCCCACGAGATCTGGCGACCGGCCCGGGCCGGACCTGAATTGAATGGCTCGATCGTACTACAACGTTGGATCGACAACCGCGCGGTGGAGGGCGGACAGCGCCAAGTTCTTCGGGGTTCGGGATTGGGGATTGGGGATTCGGGGTCGCCGATGGGAGTTCGGATCTTCGTGGAGTCCGGCTTTAGCCGGACAGATTCGGCGTTCGGGGCGTCCTCGGCAATAATGGGAATCCAACCCGGTTCGTGTGAGGTCCGCATGGTCTCAATACCCGTTAGTTGCCGTACATGGTCCGTCATTCCAGAGGCGATGCTGTTGCTCGCCGCAACCCTTTCGTCGGGCTGCCTCGCCGCCACGACGCTCATCACCCTGAAGACCGACGCCAGCGGCACGATCGAGCAGACGGTCGTCCTGTCTCCCGCGGCCGCCGCGCAGTTTCAGCAAATGATGGCGATGGGCCAGGCTGCCGGCGGAAAGCCACCGGCCGAGCTCTTTTCGGAGGAAGACGCCAGAAACGCGGCGAGCCGGCTCGGCGAAGGTGTCACCTACGTCTCCAGTCAGCGCATCAAGAGCGCAGACGGCGAGGGCGTGAGGGCACTCTACGCATTCGCTGACGTGCGCAAGCTCCGGCTGGATCAGCGGCCGACGCCGCCCGGCGGCGCGATGCCGGGGCTGACGCCACGCGGCGGCGCCGAGGATCTGGCCTTCCGGTTCACCGGCCCGCCAGCCGGCAACCCGACTGTCACGGTCGTCTTCCCCAGCACGACCGGCGGGCGCCCGATCGCGCCTGAGGGTGATCGAGGTCAAATCCCACCGGAAGCGCTCGCGATGGCGAGACAGATGCTCAAAGGGGCCAGAATCGACATTGCGATGCAGGTCGAGGGACGAATCCTGAAGACGAACAGTCCGCACGTCGAAGGATCGAAGGTGACGCTGCTCGCGATCGATTTCGAGCCGTTGCTGGCCGATCCTTCCATCCTGAACGACCTTCAGAGGACGCAGTCGATTGATGCCCTCCGATCCCGGCTGAGAGGTGTCAAAGGCGTGAAGGTCAATCCCGAGAACGAAGTCAGCATCGAGTTCACGAGATAGGCTACGGGCTTCGGGCTTCGGGCTCCAGGCGTCGCGCTGCGGGCTACCAGCTTCGCGTTTGGCGTTACCGCCGTCAGCCGTTCACGCCTGCAGCCTGAAGCCCGGAGCCTTAAGCCCATGTGGTTTGCGTTTCGCGCCGAACTCAAACCGATGCTCGCCCTGGCTGGCCCCATGATCGTCGCCGAGATCGGCTGGATGATGATGGGCATCGTCGACACGATCATGGTCGGCCCGCTCGGTCCAGAAGCGATCGGCGCCGTTGGCGTCGGCGGCATCATCTTCTTCACATGATTCCGCTGGGTCTGTCATCAGCGGGCGCTGTCAGAGTGGGCCACGCAGTCGCTCGTCTCGATGTGCACGGCGCACGCAGATCCGGATGGACGGCTCTGGCCATTGCGGCGCTTTTCATGAGCGCGGCTGCTGTGGCCTTTCTTACCATCCCCCGGACGCTGCTGGGAATCTTCACGTCTGATGCGGGCGTCATCATGAC
>JACQTH010000610.1 GCA_016210935.1 Acidobacteriota bacterium
ACGCTATTGCATGCCGGCTTGAGGCAGGACGGCGCCCGCGCTACCATCGTATGGTTGCCCGTTATGCGGCTCGCCACACGAATCTCGTAGTCAGGTGCGCGATCGAGCCGCATAACGAGCTAGGCGCGCACAGCGCGCCTGCGAGCCGGGGTCCCCGCCGCGCGGTTTTTGCGCGGTGGGGTGGGACGGAGCGGCGCGGGGCATAGGGGTCCCCGCAAGCGACCGAGCCGGGGTGTGGGGCGGAGCCCCACCCAAGTTTGTCTTCCGCAATTCACCACAGCACCATGACCGAGCCCGTCGCCGCGCAGGCGACCGACATCGCGCTCCGCGGCGTGCGGACGCACAACCTGAAGAATTTCGATCTGACGCTGCCCGTCGGGCGCCTCATCATCGTGACGGGTGTCAGCGGATCGGGGAAGTCGTCGCTGGCCTTCGACACGTTGTATGCGGAAGGGCAGCGGCGCTATGTCGAGTCGCTGTCGGCGTACGCCCGCCAGTTCCTCGAGCGGATGGAGAAGCCGGACGTCGATCGCATCGACGGCGTCTGTCCGGCCATCGCCATTCGGCAGAAAAACAGCCTGCGGAACCCGCGATCGACGGTTGGCACCGTCACCGAAATTCACGATTACCTGCGACTGCTCTTCGCACGTGTCGGGCGGACGTTCTGCCGGCAGTGCGGTCAGGAGGTCGTGCGCGAGAGCGCGGAAGTGGTCGCGCGCCGGTTCGAGGCCCTGCCTCAGGGCACTCGGCTGATGGTTGGCTTTGACATGCCGGTGGTGCCGGTGGTCGCCGAAGGCGCCGATGTCGCGGACAACGGAGCGGGCGAGGACATGACGGAGGGAGAGATCGAAGGGGGGCTGCCGCTTACCGGTGATGTTGAGGTGGATTCCCCGATGGCTGTTCGTACCAAGCTGACCGCCTTCGCCAAGGCTTCCGCCTTCGCCCAGAGGGCCTCGGCGGACACGTCGGCGGTCGAGAAGCTTGGTCCCACGACTCAGCCTGGTCCCACGACCGCGTCTGGTCCGGCGAACGAACCTGGCTCCGCGACGGAGCCCGGTTCCCCGGCGGTGGACGCCGTCACGGCGACCGTGGATGCGCTCCGGCGGAAGGGGTTTGGCCGATTACTGGTGGACGGGCGGGCGTGGGCCTTCGACGATCTCGATCTGTCAGCGCTGAAAGGGAAGCCGGTCCTGCAGGTGATCGTCGATCGCCTGCGAATCGAGCCGGACATCCGCTCGCGCCTGACCGACGCGATCGAAACGGCCTATCAAGAAGGAGGCGGGGCCGCCTTCGCGGTCGAGCTTCAGGATCTTCCGCCTGAAGGCGGAAGCCACGAAGAGGGCGGACGGGATCTTGCGCCTGAAGGCGGAAGCCACGAGGACTCCATAGTCCACCTCTTCAGCGAGCGCTTCGAGTGTCCGACGTGCGGGCTGTCGTACGAGGCGCCGCAGCCGCGTCTCTTCTCCTTCAACAATCCGTTCGGGGCGTGTCCGACGTGCCACGGCTTCGGCAACGTCATCGAGCTGGACATGGATCTCGTGGTCCCGGATCCGACACAATCGATCCAGCAGAACGCGATCGAGCCCTGGAGCAAGCCGCACTATCGGGCGCAGCTGGCGTCGCTGAAGCGGGCGGCGCGAAAGCGCGGGATCCGTACCGACGTGCCCTGGGCCGACCTGACGCCCGAGGAAAAGACGTTCATCATCGATGGCGATCCCGATCCCGACGGGACGGGCTACGACGGCATCAAAGGGTTCTTCGACTGGCTCGAACGCAAGAAGTACAAAGTCCACGTCCGGGTGTTTCTGAGCCGGTACCGGGGCTATCTGAGTTGTCCGGCTTGCAACGGCACGCGGCTGCGTCGCGAGGCACGCGACGTGAAGATCGCCGGCCAGTCGATCGATCAGGTCTGCGCGATGACCGTCCGCGACGCCGGCCGCTTCTTTTCGACGCTCGACCTCAGCGATCGCGACCGGGCCATCGCCGACAAGGTCCTGGCGGAGATTCAGCGCCGGCTCACGTTCATGAGCGACGTCGGCCTGGATTACCTGACCCTGGATCGGTTGTCGTCGACGCTGTCGGGCGGGGAGGCGCAACGCATCAATCTCGCGACCGCGCTGGGCTCGGCGCTCGTCGGGACGCTGTACGTCCTCGATGAACCTTCGATCGGGCTGCACCCGCGGGACAACCGGCGACTGATCAAGATCCTGCGGCAGCTCCGCGATCAGGGAAACACGGTCCTGGTCGTGGAGCACGACGCCGATATGATCAACGTCGCCGATCACGTTGTCGATCTCGGACTGGGCGCCGGCGAGCGCGGCGGCAGGGTCGTGTATTCAGGGTCGCTCGAGGGCCTCCGGAACGAGCCGCTGTCGCTGACCGCCAAGTACATGCGCGCCGAGCTGTCCATTTCGATCCCCGCCACCCGGCGGCGCGGAACCGGCCAGCGCCTCCGAATTCTCGGCGCGACCGAGCACAATCTGAAGAACATCGACGTCGAGATTCCGCTGAATACGCTGACGTGCATCACGGGTGTCAGCGGATCCGGCAAGTCCACGCTCGTCCACGACGTGTTGTACCCGGCCCTCAAGCGGGCGAAAGGGTCAGGCGAACGCCGAATCGGCAGCCACCGCAGGCTCGAAGGCAGCGAGTATCTGACCGACGCCGTTCTCGTGGATCAGGCGCCGATCGGCCGCACGCCACGGTCGAATCCGGTGACCTACCTCAAGGCATTCGATCCGATCCGGGAGCTGTTCGCCACGACGAAGGACGCGCGATCGCGGGGCCTGACCGCGAGTCACTTTTCGTTCAATGTCCCGGGCGGTCGCTGCGAGGCCTGCGAGGGCGAGGGACAGGTCCGGGTCGAGATGCAGTTTCTCGCCGACGTCTTCGTGCCGTGCGAGCAGTGCGACGGCAAGCGGTTCCGCCCGCAGGTTCTCGAGGTCCGCTACAAGGGAAAGAACGTCCATCAGGTCCTCGAGATGACGGTCCGGGAAGCGCTGGCGTTTTTCAGCACGTCGCCCAAGGTGCTCCGGCGTCTCCAGGTGCTCGACGAGATCGGGCTCGGGTACCTGCGGCTCGGACAGCCGGCGACCACGCTTTCCGGCGGCGAGGCGCAGCGCATCAAGATCGCCGCGCATCTTGCCGCGCATGGCGGCGAACGCCTTCTGTACATCCTCGACGAGCCGACCACCGGCCTGCATTTCGACGACATCTCCAAGCTGCTGGCGGCGTTCCGCAAGCTGCTCGACGCGGGCCACACGCTCGTCGTCATCGAGCACAACCTCGATGTGATCAAAACCGCGGACTACGTCATCGATCTCGGACCGGAGGGCGGGGAAGAAGGTGGCGCGGTCGTGGTACGCGGCACGCCGGAGCAGATTGCGGCCTCCGAGGTGTCGTATACAGGACGACACCTTCAGGCAGTACTCTCTGCCGGACGAACGGCATCTTTTGCCCCTCGATTAAGACTCGGGGCACCCTGAGCGATGTCGAAGGGTGCAGGAGCACGTTCATGAGGAAAGAGGTTGATCTTCCGCCTAAAGGAACCTGTGGAAAACGCCTGGACGAAGCGCGTTTTCCACAAGGTTCAGGCGGAAGCCACGAAGAGCGTCGCGGAAGCCGCGACAACCGCCCGGGCCTCTTCCTGTTCGCGCTCCTGGTGCTGGTAGCGGGAGGTGCCGCCTATGCGCAGGCGCCCGCCGAGCAGAC
>JACQTH010000600.1 GCA_016210935.1 Acidobacteriota bacterium
CGTCGTCAACCCGGGGTATTACGCGTTCGAGGTGATGCAGGATGTGAAGCCGCCTTTCTGGGACGGCACGCGCCTGAATCTCCCGCCGGTATTCGGGTGGGGCAACCGCATCGGGTCCCCTCCGCCCAATCAGCGCTATCCCGGGTGGCTGAACATCAACCGGACGCAGGACGTGGCGATCAGCCTGACGAAGATCATCAACCGCCATACGCTCAAGGCCGGCTTCTACAACAACCACAGCTTCAAGGCGCAGAACACCGGAGCCGGCGGCGTGGCGAATCTGACATTCCAGGGGTACGTCAACTTCGGCAACGACACGAACAACGCGCTCGACACCGGCTTCGGGTTTGCCAACGCGGCTGTCGGCGTCTTCACGCAGTATCTGCAGGCGTCGCAGTTCATCGAAGGCAGCATGATCTACAACAACACGGAGTTCTACCTGCAGGACAACTGGAAGGTGAACAGCCGCCTGACGCTCGATTACGGCGTGCGGTTCACGAGGCAGCAGCCGCAGCACGATCAGTTCCAGCAGATGTCGAACTTCTTCCCGCAGCTCTGGTCGGCGGCGCGAGCGCCGGTCCTGTATGTTGCGGGCTGCAGCAACGGGGCGGCGACCTGTGCGGGCAACGTGCGCAACGCGATGGATCCGCGCACCGGGCGGATCCTGACGGCGCCGGGCGCGGCCAACACCCAGGCCGCGATCGGGACGCCCATCCCGGGGTCCGGGGATCCGTTGAACGGCATCCGCCGCGCGGGTGACGGGATTGTGAAGACCGGCTACACCTGGCCGAAGCTCGTCGTCGGTCCCCGCTTTGGCGTGGCATACGACTTGACGGGCGATCAGGCGCTGGTTCTTCGCGGCGGCGGCGGTCTGTTCTTCGATCGTCCGGACGGGAACACCGTGTTCTCCATTCCCGGCAATCCGCCGATCGCCACGTCGCAGGATCTTCGCAACGGCCAGTTGCAGACGCTCGGCACGGGTCTCAGCACGCTAGGCGTTCCCGCGCTGGTCATCTTCCAATACGACGCCAGGGTGCCCGCGTCGTGGCAGTGGCAGGGCGGCGTGCAGATGGCGCTGCCGTGGGCGACGTCGTTCGACATCTCGTATGTCGGCAATCGCGGCGTCAACCGCCTCGGCGCGTTCCAGGGCGGCACCACCGTGAACCTCAACGCCATCGACTTCGGCGCCGCCTACCTCAGGGAGAACCAGGATCCGACGCGGGCGGGTTCGAGCTCAGTCGCCGGCGCCACCGCGTACACGGCAAACCTGCTCCGGCCGTATCGGGGCTTGAGCAACATCAACCAGAACACTACCGAGTTCTCGGATCTGTATCACTCGCTGCAGATGTCGGTGAACCGGCGATTCCGCAATGGGTTCTCCTTTGGCGCGAACTACACTTGGGGGATTTCATTCACCGGGAACACCGGCCTGCAGAAGCGGCTGCAGCACGCGCCCGACGGCACCGTCTCGGTGCGAGCCGATCAAGCCGAGTACGAAAAGCTGAATCGCAACCTGAGTGGGCGGCCGCATTATCTGAAAGCCAACGCGGTGTGGGCGCTGCCGAACGTGTGGTCGAGCGGCCGCAGCGCCGCCCGTGTCCTCGGCCACGTCCTCAACGACTGGCACATCGCGGCGGTGCTGACGGCCGGCTCGGGGACGACATACGATCTGACGTACAACTACCGCGACAACGGCGCCAACGTGAATCTGACCGGCTCGCCGGATTATGCGGCGCGGATCGTGTACGTCGGCGATCCGGGAAGCGGCTGTTCGAGCAATCAGTATGCGCAGTTCAACACGGCGGCGGTCACCGGCCCTACATACGGCAGCCTGGGACTCGAATCGGGCCGCAACCTTCTGCGCGGCTGCCCGGACAGGACCGTCGACCTCGCGCTGATGCGCGAGATTCGGGTCGGCGGCGAGCAGCGCCTGGAGCTGCGCCTCGACATCTTCAACGCCTTCAACGCCGTCGTCATCACCGGACGCCAGAATCAGGTCCAATACAACAGCCCCGCGGACCTGACGATCCGCAATTCACAGACGCTGGCGGATGGCTCAATCAATCCGGCGCGGCGGACGCCGCGGACGGCAGGTTTCGGCGCCGCCACGGCGGCGCAGGCCATGCGCAACATGCAGGTGCAGATTCGGTTCCGGTTCTGAAGGTCCGCTTGGCTCGTGGCTTCCGGCTTCAGCCGGAAGATCCTCGGTCAGGTGGTCTGTGCAGTTCGGCCGTTCCACCTGACCGTGCGACCCTCCTTGAGCGACACGATCGCGAGCAGGCACGGCAGCGTGGAGTTGAACCCGATCTCGAGGTCGCAGATAGGCTTCTGGCGCGACCTGACCGAATCCAGGAAGTTGCGTACATGCCGGTGAGTGGCCGACCCGAAAGAGGAGTCGGCCACTTCCGACATGCCTGAGGGATCCCTGAACTTCTTCGCTTCGATCGGCGGCGGTGGAGGCGGAGTGCTGGGACTGATTGCGCCCCCGCCACGCGCGGGCCGGTACGGCTTCACC
>JACQTH010000602.1 GCA_016210935.1 Acidobacteriota bacterium
AGCTTTCTCGCGGCGCGCGTGACCCACTCCGCGCTCAACGCGCTGCTCATCATCTCCGGCGCCTTCGGGTTGTTCCGGCGCAGCGCGGTGATCGAGGTCGGCGGCCTGCGGCAGGACTCCATTGGCGAGGACATGGAGCTCGTGACGCGACTCCACGCCCTCTACAAGCAGCGGAAACAGGCGTATCGGATCGTGTTCCAGCCGGACCCGGTGTGCTGGACGGAAGCGCCCGAATCGCGCGAGATCCTCGAGCGGCAGCGGAATCGCTGGCAGCGCGGGGCGCTCCAGGTGTTGACGTTTCATCGCTCGCTGATCGGAAACCCCCGGTACGGCACCGTGGGGTTGCTCGCGATGCCGTACTACCTGGTTTTCGAGGTCCTGGGACCGATCGTCGAGCTCGTGGGATACGTCATCACGATCCTGGCGGTGGCGCTCGGCCTGCTCGACACACAGTTCGCAGAGCTGCTGTTCCTGACCGCGATCATCTACGGCTGCCTGATCTCGGTGGCGGCCGTTCTGCTCGAAGAAATGTCGTTCCGCCGGTACGCGCGGATCCAGGACCTGCTGCGGCTGGTCTGGTTTGCCGTGCTCGAGAACTTCGGCTATCGACAGATGACGCTCTGGTGGCGCCTCGGGGGCACGATCGATTTCCTGCTGAACCGTCAGAGCTGGGGAACCATGACGCGAAAGGGGTTTGCACGAGCATGACGACGACAACTCGCGTGTTGCTGGCCGACGACGAACCGGATATTCAGCTGATCGCACGGCTCGCGCTCAAGCGCGCCGGGTTCGACGTGACGGCCGTCACCAACGGCGCCGAAGTGCTGGCGAAGGTCGGCGAGGTCAAGCCTGAGGCGATTCTGCTGGACTGGATGATGCCGGAAATGGACGGCTTCGAGACCTGCGCCCGCCTGAAGGCGAATCCGGAGACGAAGAACATTCCGGTGATCTTCGTCACGGCGAAGGCGCAGGAATCGGAAATCGACCGGGGCCTCAAGCTGGGCGCCGTCGGGTACATCACGAAGCCGTTCGATGCGCTGAGCCTGGGGACGCAGGTGAGAGCGTTTCTCGGGAAGGCGTAGAGTCTCGTGACGATTCGCACCAAAGTCTTCGGCGTGCTGGCCGCGCTCGTCGTGGCGACGCTCCTGCAGACGCTCGTCGCGCTGCAGATGGCCCGGCAGCGCGACACGGCGGGCGAGTCGGTGCGCCGCACCCAGACGGTGCTGGAGAATCACGCGGTCGTGACCCGCGCCGTGATCGAGATGCAGGTGGCGCAGGAAGGCTACGCGCTGACAGGCGATCGGGCGTTCCTGGAGGCCTATGAGATGTCGTGGGCGCTCTACAACCGCGCGGTGAGCCTCATCCCCGAGCAGCTGAGCGACGTGAAACAGCTCGAGCGGCTTCGCCAGACCGATCGGCAGGTGAATGAATGGCACGAGCAGGTGGCGGCGCCCCTGTTCAAGATGCGGCCCGGCTCGAAGGGGCTGTCGGCGGTCGTGCGAAACAGCCTCACGCTCGCGGGCAAGATCCGCGACGCGCTCGACACATTCGAGACACGCGAGAAGGCCGCGCTCGCCGTCCAGCAACGGGAACAGAACTCGATCATCTACCGCGCCACGCTCTTCCTTCTGATCATTCCAGGTGTCGCGATCGTGATGCTCCTCGTCTTCATCGTCGTCGTGACGCGGATCGTCCTGGATCCCCTCAGCCTCGTCGCTGAATCGGCGCAACAGATTTCGGCCGGCAACTTTGCGGTGAAACTCCCGCCGGCCAAGAAGGACGAGATCGGCGCCCTCGTCACCACGTTTCGCGACATGACTGCGGCGGTCCAGCGGCGCGAGCAGGACCTGACGATCGCGCTCGAGCGACAGCGGCAGATCGCCCGCGAGTACGCGGAGCTGCAGGCGAAGGCGGAGCTGCAGCGCGAGCAGCTGCTGGCGACCATCGAAACCGTGCCGGCGGCGCTCGTGATCGTGCAGCCCCCTGACGGTCGAATCCTGCTGCAGAACAAGGCGGCCGAGGAGCTCATCGGCCGTCCTCCCAGTACGGAAGCGGAACGCCGTCAATGGCGGCGCCGGTTCCAGCTGCTGCGGAAAGACGGCCGGGTGTCTCCCCGTTCGGAGTGGGCCGTCGTTCGAGCGCTTCGCGGCGAGGTCGTGATCGGACAGGAGCTGACCATTCGGCATCGGTCCGGCCATGCGGTCCCGATTCTCCTCAGCGCGGCGCCGCTGCGCGACGAGGCCGGGGCCATCACGGGCGCGGTGCTGGCGGCCCAGGACATCACACAGCTGCACGAGGTCGATCGGATGAAGAGCGAGTTCGTGTCGATCGTCAGTCACGAGCTGCGCACGCCGCTGACGTCACTGAAAGGCGCCGTCCAGCTCGTCCTCGACGAGGAGCTGATGCTGCCGAAGGCCGAGCGATTCCAGCTGCTGCGGGTGGCGTTGACGAGCACGGATCGGTTGATCCGCATCATCAACGACATCCTGGACATCTCGAAGGTCGAAGCAGGCGGGTTGAAGCTGCAAATGAAGCCGTGCGACCTCACCGAGCTCGTGCGCCAGTCGATCCAGAGCGTCGAGCCGCTCGCCAGATCGTCGTCGGTGACGCTGGAGACGCGACTCCAGCCCGACGTGCCGCCCGTGATGGCGGATCCCGATCGGATCGTGCAGGCGGTCGTCAACCTGCTGTCCAACGCGTTGAAGTTCGCGCCGCCGCATTCGACCGTCAGCGTCGAAGCCGGCCGGAACGGCAATGGCGGGGTCGTGCTGGCGGTACGGGATCAGGGGAAAGGGATTCCGCCGGAGAAGATTGGCCTGCTGTTCAGAAAGTTTCAGCAGATCGACGGGTCGGATACGCGTCGCGTGCCGGGAACGGGCCTGGGGCTGGCGATTACGAAAGCGCTCATCGAGCTCCATGGCGGCAGCATCGACGTGTGGAGCAAGCCCGGCGTCGGCACGGCCTTCACGATCACGCTGCCCACCACGGCGGCTTCGTCTTCCGCCTGAAGGAACCTGTGGAAAACGCCCGACCAGAACGCGTTTTCCACAAGGGTCAG
Organism: Acidobacteriota bacterium; assembly: GCA_016210935.1. GTDB lineage: Bacteria > Acidobacteriota > Vicinamibacteria > Vicinamibacterales > JACQTH01 > JACQTH01. Next base: position 3,059 of record JACQTH010000602.1, read on the forward strand.
GCGGAAGCCACGAGGTCTCTTTTTCTTCGTGGCTTCCGGCTTTAGCCGGAAGATCCTGGGCTGACTCTAATATCATCTCCTTTTCTGGATTCGACTTCACGCATGGCGGTCTACCTCGACTGCGCCTCGACGACCCCGCTCGATCCGCGCGTGCGCGACGAGATGCGACGCTACGACGAGGCGTTCGGAAACGCCGGCAGCCGGACCCACGACTACGGACGCGTGGCCCGCGCCGCCGTCGAACGGGCGCGCGACCAGGTCGCCGAGGTGGTCGGCGCCTCGCGCGGCGACGTCGTGTTCACGAGCGGCGCCACCGAGAGCAACAACCTGGCGATCCTCGGCCTGGCCGGCTACGGCGAACGCACCAAACGCCGACACATTGTCTCGACCGCGATCGAGCACCACGCGGTGCTCGAGCCGCTATCCGCACTCGCACGGCTCGGGTTCGAGGTCGAGCCCATCAGGCCGGATGGCGCCGGCGTGGTGTCCGCCGGCGCGATCGCGAGGACCGTCCGGCCCGACACCTTGCTCGTCAGCGTGATGCACGCCAACAACGAAACGGGCGCCATCCAGCCGATCGAGGAGATCGCGGCGGCGTTGAGAAACAGCGACGCGATCTTTCATGTGGATGCCGCGCAGAGCTTCGGCAGGGAGATCCCGGCGCTGCGCCATCCGCGCCTCGACCTCGTCAGCCTCAGCGGTCACAAGATCCATGGACCAAAGGGGATCGGCGCCCTCGTGGTGCGCCGCCGTGAGGGCGCGCGTGCGCCGCTCGAGCCGTTGATGTATGGCGGCGGACAAGAGCGCGGCTTGCGGCCCGGCACACTGCCCGTCCCCCTCATCGCCGGACTCGGACGGGCCGCCGCGCTCGCGCTCGACGAATGGGAGGAGCGGGCGCGCCGCTGCCGCGAGCTTCGTCGACATCTGCTTGACGGCCTGGCGCCGCTGCAGCCGGTCATCAACGGCGATCCGAACCGGTCGATGCCGCACGTCGTGAACCTGTCGATCCCCACTGTCGATGCGGAGACGGCGATCGAGGCCTGGAGCGATCTGGTCGCGATCTCGCACGGCGCGGCCTGCACCATCCAGACTTTCACGTGCAGCCACGTCCTCATGGCCATGGGTCTTCCCGAATGGCGGCAGGAGGGCGCGCTGCGCCTTTCCTGGTGCCACTTCACGCCGCTACCGGATCTGCCGGCGATGGTCGCCGCGATTGAACAGGTTCGCGGCCCGGCCGGGAGCCCGGTGTCGTGAGCGGGGGGGCGGATCTTCCGCCTAACGGCGGAAGCCACGAGACGGTCGGCGGAAGCCACGAGACGGTTGCCGGAAGCCACGAGAGAGTTGGCGGAGGCGGCGACCGGCGCGGCGGAAGCTCCGCCACCCTCGCCTACAAACGATCGCGGTTCTCGACGCGGCTGCCGCTCGATCGCCGCTATACCGCAGCTCACTATTGGCTGCTCGAGGAGTCGGCGGGCGTGTGGCGCGTCGGGTTCACCAGGTTCGCCACGCGCATGCTGGGCGACTTGGTAGAATACGACCTTTCCATTCAGAGCGGCGCTGCCGTTGCCCTCGGCGAAGAGATCGGCTGGGTCGAAGGGTTCAAGGCGGTGACGGCGATCTTTTCTGTCATGGAGGGCGAGTTCCTGGGAGCGGGGGAGGATCTGCGGGCCGACATCACGCTCGTCGAGAGCGATCCGTACGGTCGGGGCTGGCTGTATCGCGTCTGCGGGCGCCCGGATCCGGAAAGCGTCGACGCGCACGGCTACGCCGCGCTGCTCGACACGACGATCGACAAGCTGCTCGCGAGCCGCCACGCCGACGGACAGAAGGACGAATGAACGCTGACTACGTCATGGTGGGCGGCTTTCTCGGCGCCGGCAAGACCACGGCGCTGCTGCGCCTCGCCGAGCACCTGACGGGGCGCGGACGCCGGGTCGGCCTCATCACCAACGATCAAAGCTCCGGACTGGTGGACACCACGCTCGTTCGCGCGCATGACTACCCCGTGCAGGAGATCACCGGCGGCTGCTTCTGCTGCCGCTTCAACTCGCTGACCGCGGCCGCCGAGCGCCTGACCGAGGACACGAGGCCGGACGTCTTTCTCGCCGAGCCGGTCGGAAGCTGCACCGATCTCCGCGCGTCGGTGCAGTACCCGCTTCGACGGCTGTACGGCGACAGCTATCGCGTTGCGCCCCTGAGCGTGCTCGTCGATCCGATCCGCGCGCTGCGCGTGCTGGGGCTCGAACCGGGCCCGGCCTTCTCGCCGAAGGTCCTCTACATCTACCGCAAGCAACTCGAGGAAGCCGAGATGATCGTCGTCAACAAGTGCGATCTGATCGACGAGGCCCGCCGGCGCAGACTCGAGGAAGGCCTGCGCACCGCGTTCCCATCGGCCGAGGTGTTGATCGCGAGCGCGCGTCGCGGAGACGGCCTCGATCGCTGGTTCACGCGCGTGGTG
>JACQTH010000604.1 GCA_016210935.1 Acidobacteriota bacterium
GTCGTGCTCAGGATGGCCGCGATGCCGGCGAACGTCAGGAAGAACGTCCCGAGGAATTCAGCAGTGGCTTTCTTCATAGAACTCCTTGCGTTCCCGGGATTCGGGGTTTGCGATTCGGGGTTCGTTGGAGAAGGCGTGACACACGAATCCCGAATCCCGACTCCCAAACCCCGGGACTGATCCGCAGCGGCCGAGTGTATCCGGGCCGATGCGGTGGTGCAATCACGCGGGACCGATGATGCGCCAGAACCGGCGACCGGGTTACTGGACGGATATCTCGGCCGAGAGCATTTCTGACCCTCTCGGCCGGTACAACTCGCGTGTGCCGGAAGCGCCGATCTTCTGCAGGCCGAACGCCTCGATCGCGAACTCGCGCAGCGCGGGCGATGCCCGAGAGCTCTCGATCACCACATAGCCGATCTTCAAGCGCTCGACGAAGGAGGTGCCGCGCGCCCGCAGGATCGCCGCGCGCGGCGACGGGATCTCGCGTCCCTCGCTCAGCGCCATGAGCGCCCGCAGCATGACCCAGCGCCGGTGGCGCTTGATCTTGTATCCCGGCACGCGTGACAAATACCCGCCGACCAGCCGCTTGTGATGGAAGGTCTGATAGAACTGCGCCTCGGCGTTGAAGTCCCCCAGCGACATCCTGCCGTCGCGGATACCCACCGGCAGCTCGAGCACGACGACATCGCGCGGATCGTTCGCGATGACGTCATAGATTTCCGGCACCGTCGCCGAGTACAGGACGCGAGGGGCGGGCAGCAGCTCGAACAGCAACGCGGCGCCGACCATCGCCAGCACGAGACGGCGGCGGACGCGCGCGTGCGAGCCGATGTGCGCGAGAGCCAGCGCAAACAGAATGGCCACGCCGAGCATCAACACGATGCTGAACCGCGCGGGCGTGCGCGCGTTCCCGATAAAGGGCACGTAGCGGAGCACCGCCCAGGGTCCAGGCACGTAGGTGTTGAGTCCCGAGACCGTCACAAACGGCCCGAGGGCCAGCGCGCCAAAGACCAGCGTGGTGGCGATCCAGATCCGTGGCGGCCGGAAGGCGAAGCGCAGGCACGCCAGCACCAGCACGAACAGCGCGACGAAGGTGAGCGACGCCACATTCTCGACGTAGGCGCCGGACTGCCGCGTCAGCCAGTCCTGCCAGGACGAGGCCGCAAGCGGATGGTTCGGATTGGGGATGACGAGCGACAACAGATCGACACCCGGCGGACTGCTTCGCCACCAGACACGCTCGCGGAATGATTCCTGCTCGCCGAGCCGGCGGGCGAGCGCAAACAAGAGCGGCGTCAGCGGAATGGCGCAGCTCGCGGCGGCAATCGCGCCCAGGCCGGCATCCTGAAGCGACGGCCGCGCCATGTGGAGGTGAATCCTCGGCCACACGACGAAGAACAAACGCACCACGGTCAACATCGTCAGCACGAGGACCGGCGTGTACAGCGAACGCGCGCCAATGGTGATCCCCAGCATCGTGAACTGGCCGCCGCCGGTCACCGCGATGGCGGTGGCGACCGCCGCCGTGGTCAGAATGCCGAAATCCAGCACGGCCAGCATCGGCGACTGCAAGTACCCGACGAACACGCTTCTTCTACCAATCAGGTCGGCCTCTGATCGGGGCGTGAACGACACGAGGCGGGCGCCAATCAGACATCCGGCGAGGAGCACGCAGTACACCGCGTAGTACGGGTCCGACAGGGCCGCCCACGCCGTCGTGACGCCCACCGCGACGGCCCATCGCTTCTGCCGGGTGTTGAGGAGCCGGAGAAAAGCCAGCAGGAAGACCGGGAGCGGCGCGGCCATGACGAGGCTGGAGTGCGCCATGCCTCGCGTGACCAGCACCGGCGACCACGCGAACAGCAATCCCGCCAGCCACGCCTCGGCGGACCGGCCGATCAGTCGACGCACGAGCAGAAACACGGCGTACGCCGTCAGGACGCGCATCCCGAGCCGGATGATGTTGAACGTGGCCACCACGCCGAGCCACGGCAGCAGCGGCAGCGCCAGCAGATCCGCGAAGACCGTGTAGTTATGGAGACTGAGATCGACCGGCGTGGTCAGGGAGAGGATCGACCAGGTGAAGAACGGCTGGCTCCCCAGTTCGACGAGTTCATGACGAAACAGCCAGAGATTCCAGACGTAGACGCCCGTATCGCCGGTGATCGGACCCGGGAGCGCAGACGAGAGCTGGCGCGTCAGGGGCCAGGAAAAGGCCACCGCCACGGCTGCGTACAACAGGACCGCGAACAGGTGGACAGGCCAGGATGCACGGGGCATCAGAGGAGAGCCGAATGGACCTTAGCACAGTGTGTGGGGATTTGGTGATCCTGGGTGCCTGAGGTGCCTAGAGTGCCTAGAGTGCGCAGCGTGCGGGGTGCTGGACTTGTCTTCAGGTGTATCGACCTGTGAGCACGGGCCCCCCACTCCAGGCACTTCAGGCACCCCAGGCACTTCAGGCACTCTAACTACCTACACCCCCACGCCCTCTCCCACTCGCTCAATCGGCAGGCTGCTCCGCTTCCACGCTTCCATCCCGCCGACCACGTTGACGACGTCGCGGTACCCGGCGACGCGCAGCACGCTCGCTGCGACACTTGACCGGTAGCCGCCGCCGCACGTGACGTGGATCGTGCGATCGCGCGGGATTTCGTCGAGCCGGTCGGGCAGCTCGCCCCCCATGATGTGGCGGGCGCCCGCGATGTGGCCCGAGGCCCATTCGGCGTCACCTCTGACGTCGAGCACGAACGGATCGTTCTCGAGCTCCGCCGCGAGCTCGCCGACGCTCATCTGCCGGACGTGCGCCTGATCGAACCCGGCTTCGATCCACGCCCGCATCCCCGCTTTCAGCCATCCCCGCACATCGTCGAGGCCCACGCGAATCAGCGCGCGGCGCGCTTCGTCGTAATTCGTGCTGTCGTCGCCGACGAGCAGGACGGGTCGATCGTACGGCACGATCCACGAGGCCCACACGGGCAGGTTCGGGCCGCTGCCGATGTTGTACGACGCCGGAATATGCGCGCCGCCGAACGCCTCCGGCCTGCGCACATCGATCACCACGCCCTCGCGCAGCTCCCGGAATTCAGCCGGGGTCAGCGCGCGATTCCCCGGCACGCCGATCATCTTCGGTCCCTCGGAATTGACGCGCTTCATCCGCCGGTAGTACGGGGGAAAGGGCGGGACGTGCGTCAGCACCGTGTCGATGAAGCGTTCCTTGTCCTGCGGCGCGAGGAGCAGGCTCGACCGCCGCTCATAGCCCAGCGTCGACTGCGGGCGATCGGACATGCCGGCGCCGCACATCGACCCGGCGCCATGGGCCGGGTAGATCTCGAGGCCGTCCGGGAGCGCCGCAATGCGCGTATGGGCGCTGTCGTACAGCTCGGATGCCAGGCGCCGTTTCGCGTCTTCCCCGAGCAGATCGGGCCGGCCGAGCGAGCCGACGAAGATGAAATCGCCGGAGAACATCGCGAGCGGCTCGCGCGGGTTCCGGATGGTGTCGTACAGCAGGAACGAGACGTGTTCCGGGGTGTGTCCGGGCGTGTAGAGCGCTCGCAGCCGGACCTGGCCGATCGTCACCTCGTCGCCGTCACGCACGTCGCGATGGGGAAAACGGCACTCGAACGTCTCGCCGGCGTCGTGGCCGCTGACGAACAGATCGGCGCCGACCGTTCGCGCCAGCTCCAGCGCCCCGGACGCGTAATCGGCATGGATGTGCGTCTCGAAGACCGCGACGATGTTCACATCGTGCGCGGCCGCCGTTTCGATGTACGAGTCAACGTCACGTTTGGGATCGATCACGGCGGCGGCGCCGGCCGACTCCAACAGATAGGAGTAGTGCGACAGTCCAGGAACGTCGAATCGCTGGAGTTTCACAAGAGCCTCCGAGAGTGCCTAGAGTGCCTGGGGTGCCTAGAGTGCCTGAAGTGCCTAGAGTACCAAGAGTGTCCCTGCCGATTGGGGTTTTTCAGCACCGAGGCACTCGCCACTCAAGGCACCTTAGGCACTCCAGGCACTCTACCCGTACGTCCGCCACCCGCGGGTGAGGTAATCGCTCAGCGTAAGGGCCAGCAGGATGCCGAGCCAGA
>JACQTH010000613.1 GCA_016210935.1 Acidobacteriota bacterium
GCCCTAACGGGCTACAGGCGTGGAATTGCCAGCCCGCCGTCGACGTGGATGACGCTGCCGCTCGCGTACGGCAGGTCGCCGCGAAGGAGCGACGCGACGACCCGACCGACATCCTCCGGAGTCCCCCAACGCCGCGCCGGGATCAATCCTTCCGCGATCCGCTGGTCGTACGCTTCACGGACCGGAGCGGTCATGTCGGTCGTGATGATGCCCGGTCGCACGTCGTAGACCGGAATGTCATGCTCGGCGAGGCGCACGGCGAACAGGCGCGCGGCCATGGCCAATCCCGCCTTGCTCACGCAGTATTCTCCCCTGTTGACCGAGGCCATCGTCGCCGACACCGACGTGACGAACACGATCGCCGCGACCGAATCGGGACTCTTCCGCCGCTGGTCGACCAGCAAACGCGCCACACGCTGCGTGAGGAAGTACGGGCCCTGAAGGTTCGTGCGAAGCACCTCGTCGAAGCTGGCCTCGGACGCCTCGAGCACGTCCGCCCTGACGCGCGGGCCGCGGCCCGCGTTGTTCACGAGCGCGTTGACGGCGCCCCAGCGTTCCGTCACCGCGTCGATGAAGCGCGGATGATCGGCCGTTCGCGAGACATCGACGACGCTGTAGATCGCATCGGCGCCGTCCCGGCGCAAGTCGTCCAGGACCTCACGAACGGCGTCCTCGGATCGCAATCCGCACAGCGCGAGGTCCCATCCATCACGCGCCAGCGCGCGCGCGATCCCGAGACCGATGCCGCGCGCGCCGCCGGTGATAATCGCGACGGGCCTGGGACGGTCGGGTGTCACGTGGTGGCTCGGGCGCGATCGCCGCAGAACATCAGGTACGGACCATCGCAGGCCAGACGCTGAACGTAGAGCGCAGCTTCGCGGGCGTGGTAATCGCCCCACTGACTGGATTCACCGCGCGGCGTGCGCGCTCCGGAGGGGACATGATCCCACCCGCCTGGTCGATGGTAAATCGAGTGCAACAACAGGCCCTGATGGCTCGGAGACGTACTTAAATAAGGACCGCTTGGATCGAACAACGTGTCGAGGATCAGCAGGCCGGCCTGAAGATACCGCGCGCCATCAGGCTGCCTTCCGCCTGCCCCTCGACTCATGCTCGGGGCACCCTGAGCAGCGTCGTCCCTCGACTGCGCTCGGGACGACCCTGAGCTTGCCGAAGGGTCGAAGGGTGAAGGCGGAAGCCACGAAGAGGTGGCTGAAGGCGGCGGAAGCGCCGAAGACTCCGAGGGTGGCGCGAGGGCGGCAAACACGATGGCGGCGTCGGCGGCCTCCGCGTTCGCCACCCACACCTTCTTTCCCGTGACCATGTACCGCTCGGCACTCCCCGCGACCGGTGTCGCCCTCGTCTGCTGGTTCTGGGCGTCGGTGCCGGCGTGTTCTTCGGACAACGCGAACGCGCCGACGGCCGTCCCGGTTGCCAGCGCACGCAGCCACCGTTTCTTCTGCGCCGGCGATCCGAACCGTGCAATCGTTTCGGCGACCAGCGAGTTGTTGACTGAAAGGATCACCGCGACCGTCGCGCTTGCGCGGGCGATCGCTTCGAGCGCGAGCGCGTAGCCGACATAATCGTGACCTCCCCCGCCCCAGTCCTCCGGCACCGTGAGCCCCATCAGACCGAGAGCGCCGGCTTCCCGGATCAAATCGGTGGGAAACTCGCCGCCTTCGTCGATGACGGCAGACCAGGGCTCGACGCGCTCTCGCGCGAACCGCTCGGCAGATTGTCGGAGGGCTTCCTGGGTGGGGGTGAGATCGAGATCCATAGGCCCCTTTAAAGCTTCGTGGTTCCCGCCAATCGTTCAAAAATCGGCCGCAGCCGATCCCGTGTCGCGCTGAGCTGCTCCGGCAGAACACGCGCCTCGCCGACGACGGTCATGAAATTCGTATCGCCGGTCCACCGGGGGACGATGTGGATGTGGAGGTGGTCGATGATGCCGGCCCCGGCCGGCCGGCCGAGATTGATGCCGATGTTCAAACCGTCCGGCCGATACGCCTCGCGCAGAGCGGCTTCAGCCGATCGTGTCATCTCCATCAGCTCGGCCAGCTCGATCGGCGGCGCGTCGCTCAGCGTCGCCACGTGCCGGTTCGGCACAATCATCAGATGACCGTTGTTGTAAGGGAACAGATTCAGGATGACGTACGAGGTCGGCCCGCGGAACACCACCAGCTCGTGCGAGGCCGCGTCGCGCGCGTCACAGAAGATGCAGGTGGCTGGCTGGCCGCCGCTTCCGGTCACGTATACCAGCCTCCAGGGGGACCAAAGGCGATCCACAGAAGAATTTGGTGAGTTCGTGATTTGGTGAATTGGTGATTTGGGCCTACCCCACTTCCGACACGCTTCCGCTGGCAGGTCCGACGGAAGCCACCGACACGGCAGCGGAACCGGACGCGGCCGACTCCACCTCCGCGACCTCCTTGTTGATGAGCTCTTTGAGCTCCTTGCCCGGCTTGAAGTACGGGACTTTTTTGGGCGGCACGTCGACCTTGTCGCCGGTCTTCGGGTTGCGACCCTTGCGCGGCTCGCGCTGCCGCAAGCGGAAGCTGCCGAAGCCTCGCAGCTCGATCTTTTCGCCCCGCTGCAGCGCGTCGATGATGCTCTTGAAGACGGTCTCGACGATGACCTCGGAGTGCTTCTTGGTGAGATCCGAGACGCGCGAGACTTCTTCGACAAGCTCCGCTTTGGTCATGCTCGCCCTCTCCATCGCGTCACCTACTGATTCCGGAAGTGATCCCCCAACGTCGCCTGGCCGCCGCCGCTGTCGGTGTACGACTGCCAGTCTTCACGATCGCGATCCTCTTTCAGCGCTTTGATGCTCAGCCCGATCTTCCGTTCCGCCGGGCTCAGCTTGATGATCTTCATCGGGTACGTGTGATCCACGGCGAGCTCGATCTTTTCAGCTTTTTCAGGGCCGATCTGGTCGTCGAACTCGGAGACGTGAATGAGCCCCTCGATACCCTCTTCGATCTCGACGAAGGCGCCGAAGTTCGTCATCCGGACCACTTTCCCTTCGATCACGTCGTTGACGCGATGCCGCTGGAAGAAGTCCTCCCAGATGTCGCTCGCGAGCTGCTTCAGGCCGAGCGACAGCCGCTGGTTCTCGGCGTCGATGTTCAGGACGACCGCTTCCACCTTGTCGCCCTTCTTCAACACATCCGAGGGATGCTTGACGCGCTTGCTCCACGACATGTCCGAGACGTGAATCAGGCCGTCGATGTCCTCTTCGACTTCAACGAACGCGCCGAACTCCGTCAGGTTCCGGACGCGTCCGACGATGCGCGACCCGATCGGGTACTTGTCCGCCAGCTCGTGCCAGGGGTTCGCCTCGATCTGCTTCAGGCCGAGCGAAATCCGGCGCGCCTGAGGATCGACCCCGAGGACCATCGCCTCGACGGCATCGCCCGCGTTCAGGATTTTCGACGGATGCTTGACCCGCTTGCTCCACGACATCTCCGAGACGTGGATCAGGCCCTCGACGCCCGGCTCGAGCTCCACGAACGCGCCGTAGTCGGTCAGGCTCACGACCTTGCCGCCGACGCGCGTCCCGACCGCATACCGCTCGGTGACGTCCGACCACGGATCGGCGATGAGCTGCTTGTGCCCCAGTGACACCCGCTCGGTCGCCGCGTCGTACTTGAGCACGATCACGTCGATCTCGTCGTTCACCTTGAACAGCTCCGAAGGATGGCCGACCCGCCCCCACGACATGTCGGTGATGTGCAGCAGGCCGTCGATGCCGCCCATATCGATGAAGGCGCCGTAGTCGGTGATGTTCTTCACCGTGCCGCGCAGCACCTTGCCCTCGGCGAGCGTGTTCAGCGTGTGCTTCTTCTTCTCCGCGTTTTCCTCCTCGAGCAGGACCTTGCGCGAGAGCACGATGTTGCCGCGCTTCTTGTTGACCTTGATGACGCGCATCCGCAGCTCCTGGCCGCGAAGCGCGTCGAGGTTGCGGACCGGACGGACGTCCACCTGGGATCCCGGCAGGAACGCGCGGACGCCGATATCGACGGCGAGACCTCCTTTGATCCGTTCGATGACGCGGCCGATGACGACCTTCTTCTCGCCGTAGGCCTTCTCGACCTCGTCCCAAATCTTCATCTTCTCGGCCTTCTCCCGCGACAGCACCACGTAGCCGTCACGGTCTTCGGTCCGTTCCAGCAGCACGTCGACGATGTCGCCCGGCTGCACGGTGATCTGGCGCTGCTCGTCCAGAAACTCTTCAATCGGGATGATGCCTTCCGACTTGTACCCGACGTCGACGATCACTTCCGACGGCGTGACCTTGATGACCGTGCCCTTGACGACTTCGCCTTCCGCAATGTGGCGGAAGCTGTTATCGTAAAGATCGAGCAGGCGCGCGTATTCTTGCGGGTCGAGCTGGTCTTCGGAATCACGGGAGTTGCCAGCCGCTCGGGTCGACCACCGGGTGGCGTGGGCCTGGGCCGGGACACCGCTCCCTTTCTGGCCTGCAGGCGCCGCCTGCGTTTTCAGGCCGGGGTCGTTCCCGCTGTCCACGTTCGTCATGCCTAAAACGTCCTCCTCTACTTGCGATTTGCCGGCAGGGGTTCAGCGCCGGCGGCTGAAGTCTTCGTTTGAATGGCGGGGACCCCGCGCATCCGCGCAATCCCGGCGAATTGGAGCTGGTGCCTACGAACGGCCGCACCCCGCCAATCGTTGAATTGCGATAAGCAAAACATTCTAAGCCACTTATCGGCGCACTGTCAACCTCCGGAGACACGCCATGGCTCGATCGAGAGCACCCAAGGCCCGGCGCACCGCCCGCGCAAAACCGGCGCGGCGCCCCCAACGCCCCCGCAGGACCGAACCGGCGCGGCGCTCGGCCGCAACCACGAAACGGGCGGGCCGGACGAAACGCGCGCGAACGGTGGCCGCGCACCGTCGAGCTGCCGCCAGCAACGTCACTCGAGTGTCCTCGCCCTCAACGCTGACGCTCGATCGGAAATCCTCGGCCGCGCGGTCGGGCCGCGCGGCGCTGAAGGAGCGACTCCAAGCCCATCACGAAACGACGCCGGCCATCACGGGCGGTGATGTCGATGCGGACTGGGAGCTGGCGTACAGCAGCGGTGACGAAGCGCCCGGCGGGGACAACCCCACGCCGGATCAGGA
>JACQTH010000607.1 GCA_016210935.1 Acidobacteriota bacterium
ACCGCGGCTCGTGCCGGTATCCGAGCCTGCACAAGCGCCACATCGACGAGAGCGCGGGTGGCAGTTCGTCGAGCTGTGCCAGCGACGCAAGGCGACGCGGCTCAACTGAGGACGTCATAGGTCGTTCCCTCCTCGTCCTCGGCCGCGCTGAATCGTTTCGCCTGCAGGTCGAACATCGTCCGATAGCGTCCGCCTTGGGCCATCAGCTCGCCATGCGTTCCGAGCTCGACGACCCGCCCCTTTTCGAGCACGCAGATCCGATCGGCGTGTCGTACCGTCGAGAATCGGTGAGAGATGAGGATCGTCGTGCGCTGGCGCGTGGTCGCTAGCCGCGCTTGCTCCTCAATCTCTGGTTCACCACGCGCGGCTGGCCCCCGCGCAGCGGGGCTAGTGAAGAAAGCTCGTGGTTCTGGCGAAGCGGAGCTGGCCGGCTTCACGCGGAGCGTCGCCAGAATTTGGTCGAAGATTTCCGCTTCCCCACGCACGTCGAGCTGCGCCGTGGGTTCGTCGAGCAGGACCACGCCGGCCCCGCGCTCGACGGCGCAGAGCGCGCGGGCGAGCGCCACGCGCTGCCACTGGCCCCCCGAAAGGTCGGTTCCGCCCTCGTAGCCCCGAGCGAGCACCGTGTCCAACGCCGCCAGGTTCGCGGCGCCTGCTGATGCCAATGCCCGGCGAATGGCGGCGTCCGGCGCCCCTGCGGGCGCGACGTTGTCGCGCAGCGGCAGCTCGAACCGCGTGAAATCCTGAAAGACAGCCGCCAGGCGACCGCGCCACGACTCCAGTGACAGGTCACGCAGATCGACGCCATCGATCTCGATGGCGCCGGATTGCGGGTCGTACAACCGGCAGAGGAGCTTGGCGAGCGTCGTTTTCCCTGCACCGTTTTGACCGACGATGGCGAGCGATGAACCTGCGGGAATGGTGAGATCAAAATGCTCGAGCACGGGCGATCCGCCGGGATACGCAAACGTCAGATCGCGGAAGCGCACCTCACGCGCCGGCATGGCCGTGGCCATTCGCGGGCCTGACGCCAGCGCCCCGGCGGGTGCCATCGAGTCTTCCAGCCGAAGTACCGCTGCGACGGGCGCGGAGGCGCCGTCGAGCGCCCAGTTCAGACCGCCAAACGCGATCATTGATACGCCCACGGCACTCTGGGCGAAGATCACAACCTGCGCGAGGTTCACGCGACCGCTGTCTGCCGCCGTCGCCAGCGACCAGAACACCGCCACGTTTGCGCCGAGGACCAGCAGCACGCTCCAGAGCATCGGCTTCTCGCGAAGCCGCGTCGCTTCGTACTGCAGCGCGTGCAAAGTCGTGCGCCGCGCCACGAATCGATCGAGCACCCAGCCCGCGAGGCCGAAAAGACGAAGCTCCTTGGCGGGCGCCGGATCGACCGCCAGCCGGTACGCATAGTGGGCGTCGCGTTGCGCGGCGCGGACTTCTTCGGTGTTGCGGTCGAACCAGACGGCACTCTCGCGCAGCAGCCAGTGCGTCGCGATCCAGGCGCCAGCCAGGACCATCGGCGCCCACCACGCATACGCCAACAGGACCACCGCGCACGCAAGGCCGCCGATCATCTCGACCAGACCGCCCGCGATGAAGTCGATCGCGATATTGAGCGGCGGGCCGGTCATGCCGAGGTCGAAGTCGCGTGCGACCGTCAGATCGGTGGTCAGTTTCGCGTCTTCAAGATGCCCCATGCCCGGCGGCCGTACGCAGGCGGTGGTCAGCCGGTCATAGAGCCAGGCGGCGGTCCGGTCACCGAGATTGGCGCTCACCGCCTGATGAAGTGGGGTGAGCACCTGCAGCAGCACGAACACGGTTCCGGCGAGCGTCAGCGGGCCGCTCAGGTTCTCGCCCTGTTGCACGGCGCCCACGAGCACACCCATCGCGATGGCGAACGCCGCCGGCAGCACGCCGCGCAGGACGAGCACCGCCCACCAGACGATCGCCAGCCCGCGATCGGCCTCTGGCAGCACGCCAAAGAACTTCCATTCCTTGCTCAGTGCGCGTGGGGCCGCGCATCCGCGCAATCCTCGCGAATTCGGCCCGTTTGCACGAACGGCCCCACCCCCACGCGCTTGACGCGCTTCGCGCGACGGCCGTTGGCCTTGCCGCGGCGCTTCGCGCCGCAGCTTGCTCTTACGCAGCCGGTGCCACACGTCCGTTCCTCATGGATGATTTCAGCGCCCAGCCGTTATCCACTTGAGCCACGGCAAGTTAGTGTCCCGTGAGTCTATACCTGGACGCATCGATCGCTGGAGACCTCCCATTTCATCCAGTAAAATAGGCCTACGAGCATTACACGGCTCACGGCGCGCCTTTCCCAAGGGAGCACGACATGCAGAACAGGAAAGGGCTCATCACCGGTCGCACGTTCCCCGTTTGGTCGATGCTTTATGCAGGTGTCCTCAGCGTCTCGGTGCTCGCTCTTTCCGGCCCGGTGGGCACCAGCGAAAGAGTGGTGACGTTCTCGAAAGACGTCGCGCCGATCGTACAGGCGAAATGCCAGGACTGCCATCAGCCGAATTCGATCGCGCCGATGTCGCTCGTCACCTATCAGGACGCGCGTCCGTGGGCGCGCTCGATCAAGGACCGCGTCGCATCGCGCCAGATGCCACCGTGGCACATCGATCGGAGCGTCGGCGTTCAGAGATTCAAGAACGACATGTCGCTCTCGGACGAACAGATCGACACCATCGTCCGCTGGGTCGACGCCGGCGCGCCGCAGGGCGACCCGAAGGATCTGCCGCCGCCCAAGCCGCTGGTGACGAGCAACGAGTGGCAAGGCGTCCGCGACGGCTATGGGCCGCCCGATCTCGTCATGAAGTCGCCCGAATACCCGATGCCGGCGCAGCATCAGGACGTCTGGTTCCGGCCGAGCGGCGGCGACATCCCGCTGACCGAGCCGCGGTGGATTCGGATGGTGGAGATTCGGCCGTCGAGTCTGAAGGCCCGCCGGACGCTTCACCACTCGATCGCGTATCACGTGCTCGACCCGAGCAACGTGCAGGCGGTCAATACCGGAACGGCGACCGGCTTCAATCCGCAGGCCGGGGTCGACCTGGTGAACCGCCGCCCCCAGATCATGGAGTGGGCAATCGGCAAAGGGTACGACCGGTTCCGCGAGGGAACGGGGAAGCTGATCATGCCGGGCGAGAAGATCTCCTGGGACCAGCACATTCACGCGGTCGGCGAGGAGATTGCCACGG
>JACQTH010000608.1 GCA_016210935.1 Acidobacteriota bacterium
AATGTGGAAGCCGCGAGCGTGCTCGCGCCTGCCGATCTGTCGACTCTCGCATCACCGGAAGCCTATCTCGGCGCGGCCGAACATCTCCGGCGCCGCCTGCTGGGCGACGAGAATTAGAATTCAAGGTTCAAGGATTCAGGAACTCGAGTTTTCAGAACCTTCGCACCCTTGAACTTTTGAACCCTTGAACCGTTGCACCGTCGAACGGCCATGCCGCTACTGAAACTTGCCGACTCGACCTGCTATTACCGGCTGGACGGCCGCGACGATCGGCCGGTGCTGATGCTCGCCCACGCGCTCGGACAGGACCATGGGATGTGGGACGCTCAGGTGTCCCCCTTGTCGGATCACTTTCGCGTGCTGCGCTACGACATTCGAGGTCACGGGGGATCGGTGGTGACTCCGGGCGAGTACACCATCGAACAACTCGGGCGTGACGCGCTGGCGCTCTCCGACGCGCTGAGCGTCGATCGCCTGGCCTTCTGCGGGCTTTCGCTGGGCGGGATGATCGGACTGTGGCTCGCCGTCCACGCGCCATCGCGTTTGACGGCTGTGGTGCTGGCCAACACGTCGGCGCGACCGGGCGCTGAGCGGATGGAGGCGCGCCGTCAGGCGGTCCTCGCCGACGGCATGACCGCCGTGGCCGACATGGTGTTGACCCGGTTTTTTTCGCCGCGGCGGCTCGCCGAGAATCCGCCGGTCGTCGCCGCGGCGCGCCGCACGCTGTTGGCGACCGACCCGGCAGGATATGCGGGTTGCTGCGCTGCGGTTCGCGATTTCGATCTGACGTCGAAAGCTGGCGGGATTCAACTCCCCGTGCTGATCATCACCGGCGACCACGATGCATCGCTCCCGTGGGCGGGGCATGGCGAGGTTCTCTCGGGCGCGATTCGCGGCGCGCGCGTCGTGCACCTTCCGACGGCCCACCTCTCGAACATCGAGGCCCCGCGGTCCTTCATCGCCGCGCTCTTCGATTTCCTGCGGCCGTCCGGGGCGGCGGACGCCGAAGCCGGCCTTCGGATGCGCCGCGCGGTGCTGGGCGATGAGCATGTGGACCGGGCGCTGGCGAACGCGGTCAACCGCGACTTCCAGGACCTGATCACCACCTACGCGTGGGGAACCATCTGGACCAGGCCGGGCCTCGACGTCCGAACGCGGCGTCTGCTGGCGATTGCGATGAGCGCGGCCGCCGGCCGGTGGGACCAATTCCGGCTGCACGTTCGAACCGGGCTCGTCCGCGAGCTGGAGTGGTGCGACCTCGAAGAGGTGCTGCTCCAGACGGCCATCTACGCGGGCGTACCGGCGGCGAATACCGGATTCCAGATCGCGGCGGAAGAACGCCAGGCGGTGAAAGGTTCATAGGTTTGAACCCTTGAACCTTAGGCGGCCCCCCGCCCGCCGAATGGTATTACCATAGTCCCATTCCAAGGAGGGCACGATGCGCACGACGCCAAGTCGGGATTGGCGCGGACTGGCCGGAGGTCTCTGCCTGCTGTTGTGGTGTTCACCCGCCTTCGCCCAGGGCGGACGCGCGAATCTCTCGGGCGTGATCGAGGACAGCTCGCGCGCGGTGGTGCCGGGCGTCAGCGTCACCGCCCGTCAGATCGAAACGAACCAGACCCGACATACGGTGACCGACGCCCGCGGGCGGTATGTCTTTCCCGATCTCGCGACCGGCCCCTACGAGCTGACGGCCGAACTTCAGGGCTTCCAGACGGCCCGCGCACGGGTCGACCTCAGCGTCGGACAAGATATCGAACTGCAAATCATGCTCGCGCCAGGCGGTGTCGCTGAGACGGTTCAAGTAACGACCGAGCCGCCGCTGGCGGTCGAGACGCGCAGCTCCACGTTCGGGTACCTGGTGACCCGCGCGCAGATCGAGACGCAGCCGCTCAACGGTCGAGACTTCTCGCAGCTGATCCTCCTTCAACCCGGCGCCATCCAGGCGCGCAGCGATCAGGGGGACATTCTCACCGGCAAGGGCGCGAAGATCTCGGTGCACGGCGCGCGGACGACGCAGAACGCGTACCTGCTGGATGGCACCGATATCCTCGACGCGTTGGGCCGCACGGCGGCGAGCGCCCAAGGGCTCGTGAGCGGCATCGAATCGGTGCAGGAATTTGCGGTTCTCACGAACACGTATAGTGCCGAGCATGGCCGAGCCGCCGGCGGCGTGTTCAACATCGTGACCCGTTCGGGCACGAATGCCTTCCGTGGATCGATCTTCGAATTCTTCCGAAACGATGCGCTCGACGCGAAGAACTTCTTCGAGGAGGAGAAGGAGCCGTTTACGCGCAATCAGTTTGGCGCATCCGCCAGCGGCCCGCTCCGTCAGAACCGGCTGTTCGTGTTTGGCGCGTACGAGGGGCTGCGCGAACGTCTGACCGTGACCGATGTGGAACCCGTACCGAGTCTGGCCGCGCGTCGAGGTCAGTTCCTGCCGGCCGGGCAGACCATCAACCCGGCGGTGGTGCCCTACCTCGCGCTCATTCCGGCGCCGACCATCGACAATCCGAACGGCCCCACCGGCACGTACGTCGGTACGTTCCGCCAAGTCTCGAACCTCAATACCTACAACGTCCGGCTCGACTACCTGCTGTCGCAACGCGACTCGTTGTTTGCGCGGTACACGCAGAACGACTCGGATTTCCTGTTCCTGAACGCCGAAACGTTCCCGGACTTCCCGAACGCGGGCCGCAACAACCAGAAGTTCCTGACCATCAGCGAGACGCGGGTTTTCTCGAACCAAGTCGTCAACAGCTTCCGGTTCGCGTTCAACCGGACCGCGCCTCGGGAGGAGCCGGCGCCGCCGCAGGAATACCGCGAACTGGCCTTCATTCCCGGCCAGATCGTCGGCGACATCTTCATCACCGGCTTCAAGCGCTTCGGCACGGATCGCAACACGCCGCGCAGCTTTCTCCAGGACGTGATCCAGGTGGCGAATGATTTGAGCGTCGTGCGCGGCAGCCATCTGCTGAAATTCGGCGCAAACATCCAGCGGTTCGATATCCGCGGCAACTCGGCCTCGCGCAATCGCGGCGAGTTCACGATCAACACCTTTTCCGATTTCCTGGTGGGCCGCTCGCGCGACTTCGTCGGCCTCAGGCCGGGCCAGGATGACACGATTCGACATCATCGCCAGTGGCTGTTCGGGTTCTACGCACAGGATGACTGGAAGGTCCGGCCTAACTTCACGCTGAACGCGGGGTTGCGGTATGAGTTCCACACGGAGGCCGACGAGATCGATGGCAAGCTCACGAACGTCCGGCGTCCCACCGACCTCGCGGTCTCGGTGGGGGCGCCGCTCTTCGAGAATTCCAGCCTCGGGAATTTCGCCCCGCGCGTCGGTTTCGTGTACGTGCCCGATCGGCCGACCGGCTGGCTCGGCTCGATCCTGGGCCGATCGAACGAAAGCTCAATCCGCGGCGGATTCGGAATCTATTACGAGCCGCTCCTGTACTCCGTGTACGGGAACATGACCTTCAAGCACCCGCCGTACTTCACGCAAATCCGGATTCAAAGCGCGCCGTTCCCGAATGTGTTTCCGCAG
>JACQTH010000614.1 GCA_016210935.1 Acidobacteriota bacterium
GGAAGCGCCATCGCCGGCTCGGACGGCGGGGCCGAGCGAGAGTACGTGGCTTCCGCCTTTAGGCGGAAGGCCCGCGCCTTCAGGCGGAAGATCCGCTCAGCGCACGTCGCCGCTCGTGCGTCGCATTGCGCGCGAGCACAATGTCGATCTGCAGCTCGTCAGCGGGACGGGAATCGGCGGAAGGGTCACCAAGCACGACATTCTGGGTTTCCTCGAACGTGGCGGTCCGGCCCCGGCGCGTCCCGCGGAGCCACCGGCGCCTCCACCGCTCGGACCCAGGCCCGTCGACTTCGCTCAGGGCAGGCCCGTCTTCGGCCCGGGCGAGGCGGTGCAGGTCGTGCCCATGTCGGTGATGCGCAAGAAGATTGCCGAGCACATGATCATGAGCCTGCAGACATCGGCGCATGTGTACTCCGTGTTCGAGGTCGACTTTACGCGCGTCGCCAGGATTCGCGACGCCAAGAAGGCGGAATACGAGCGCGCCAACACCAGGCTGACGTATCTGAGCTTCATCGTCAAAGCTGCAATCGATGCGCTCCGGGCCGTCCCGATCGTCAACGCGTCGGTGGACGGCGACAAGATCGCCTACAAGAAGGAGATCAATATCGGGATCGCGGTGGCGCTGGACTGGGGACTGATCGTGCCGGTGATCAAAGGCGCCGACGAGAAGAACATGCTGGGGCTGTCGCGGGCGATCGCCGATCTGGCCGAACGGGCGCGCGTGAAACAGCTGAAGCCCGAGGAGGTGCAGGGCGGCACGTTTACGATTACGAACCCCGGAACGTTCGGCACGCTGTTTGGCATGCCGATCATCAATCAGCCTCAGGTGGCCATCATGGGCGTCGGAACGATCGAGAAGCGGCCCGTCATCGTCGATGATGCGATCGCGATTCGACAGCGCGCCTATCTGTCACTCGGCTACGATCACCGCCTCATCGACGGCGCGGTCGCCGATCAGTTTATGTCCCACGTGAAGCGAGGCCTCGAAACGTTCGATGAAGCCTGCGCTTGAGGTGCGTCGCCTCGGCGTCGTTCGTTACGCGGACGGCCTCGAGCTGCAGCAACAGCTCGTCGATCGCCGCCGCGCGGGCGAAATCCCGGATCAACTCCTGCTTCTCCAGCACCCTCACGTCTTGACGGTCGGGGTGAAGAAGGACAGCGGCCTGTCCAACATCGTCGCGACCTCCGATCGGTTGCGCGCGCTTGGCGTCGACGTGCACGAGACCGGTCGGGGCGGCGACGTGACGTATCACGGGCCGGGGCAGATCGTCGGGTATCCCATTCTCGATCTTCGGCCCGACCGGTGCGACGTTCATCGCTACGTGCGGGATCTCGAGGACGTGATGATCCGGGTCTCGGCGGATTTCGGCATCGAGGCCACGCGTGTCCCTGGTCTGACGGGTGTGTGGGTCCGGGCGGAGAAGCTCGGGGCCATCGGCGTGCGGATCGCGCGCTGGGTCACGTCGCACGGGTTCGCGTTCAACGTGAACGTCGATCTCGAGTACTTCAAGCTGATTGTTCCCTGCGGCATTCAGGGTCGCGGCGTGACGTCGTTGGAGCAGCTTCTCGGGCGGGTCGTGCCTCTCGAGGTGGTTGAGTCGTCTTTCATCAACCATTTCGCGGGCGTGTTCGAACGGGAGCTACGGCAGGAGGTCGTGGGATCGCCACCAGTCGTGGGACCAGGCTTCCGCCTTCACGCGCGAAGCGCGCTTCGGCGAGACTCGCCGTAGCCTTCGGCGGAGGCGGTTAGCTTGGCTGCGACCGAGGGACGCCGCTAAATCACGTCGCTGCCACCAGTTAAAAGCCGTGGAATAAACTTTCGAAACCCGGTGTTTTGACGGGCGATCGGAAAGGCCCATGGATCGCCACGTTGACACCGCACTCATCGATCGCCTCCGCGCGCGCGACGAGTCCGCCGTCGCCGACCTCGCGTCCCGATACCGCTCGAGAATCCAGCAGCTCGCCTTCCGCTATACGCGCAACAGAGAAGACGCCGAGGAGGTGGCTCAGGACGTTCTGCTGAAGATCTACCAGAAGATCGAGGCGTTTCGCGGCGACGCGGCGCTTTCGTCGTGGATCTACCGCATCGCGTTCAACACCGTCATGTCGCGCCTGCGGGCGAGGCCGCAAGCCACGAGGCATGTGCTGACGCCGGAAGCCACGACGAATGTACCTGACGGGTCTTTCGTGCGCTCCGCCAACCCGCTTGTGGCTTCCGCCAATCCTGTCGTGGCTTCCGCCTTCAGGCGGAAGGCAGCGGAGCGAGCCTCATCACGAGACATCGCGGACTGGTCATCGCTCGCCGACGATCGCATCATGCGCGGCGAGCTCAGACGCAAGCTCGTCGAGGCGCTGAGGGATCTCCCCCTGATTTATCGCGCGCCGGTCCTGCTGCGCGACGTTCACGGGCTGTCCACGGAGGAGGCGAGCGCGGTGCTGCGCGTGAAGGAGCAGACGCTCAAGTCTCGACTGCATCGCGGTCGCACGATCCTGCGGGACCGGCTGTCGGATTTCGCCAGCGGCCTCAGATTGCACGAACGACGGAATTAGGGTGCCTA
>JACQTH010000609.1 GCA_016210935.1 Acidobacteriota bacterium
GACCACGCGCGCGGTCGCGTCGGCCGCCTCCGACTCGGCCTCGCGGCGGCCCGCGGGCACCAACAGCAGCATGATGAGCAGCGCCAGCCCACCCGTGGCAGCGATCGTGTACATCTCGAGGCGGCGCGCATCGGCGTTCCTGCGATCGCGCGCCTGACGCTGATGTTCGCGCGCCTGATCGAGGTGGCTGGCCGTGGCGCTGAGCAGCTCGAGGCCTTCCGCAAAAATCACGTCCGACGCCATCAGCAACTGCGACTCGCTCACATACTCGCGCGCGCGTGAGTCGAGCCTCGCGAACCGGGTGATCGATTTGCGTGACTCGTCGAGCGCGGCGCGCGATGCCTCGTCTTCTGCCACGCGGCCGCTGAGAGTCTCGAGCCCTGCCGTTACCGCCCGCAGCAACGTCGCCACACGCGCGGGCCAGTAGTCGCGTCCCTGCCCGGCTGCGACGTACGCCGCCTGGGCCGATTTGATCTCGGCGATCTGGCGACCCGCTTCCTGCACCTGAAGATCGATCTGGCGGGCTTCTTCAACGGTCGCCGCAACGCGGCGTTCGAGGTCGACGAGCCGATAGCCGGCGCCCGCGAAAAGCGCCGCCGCGAACATCAGGAGCGCGACGCGGACGCCTCGATGTGCCATTTAGGAGATGTCTAGTGAGCGCGAGCGTCTGGCCAGGACGGCATTGTGCCACAAGTTCGCGCGCGCGCGATCGGGAAGAGCGAAAAATTCGATCCGCCAGGTCTTCCGCCTGAAGGCGGAAGCCACGAAGAAGGAAGAAAAGGCAAACCGCAGAGAGCGCAGAGCGCGCCGAGCAAATTAGGGTTTTTGCCACAGATTCTCTGCGTGCTCCGCGGTTGCATTTTTCGCGTAGAGCCACGAACAGGCGGCTTAGAAGATCTGCAGCTCGAGTGAACCGATCAGAACGTCGGAAGGTACGGGCTGAGGAAGCCGGCGATGATAGCGAACCGGTTCGTGAAGATCAGGACACCGATCACGACGAGCAAGGCGCCCGACGTGATCTCGATCGC
Source organism: Acidobacteriota bacterium (assembly GCA_016210935.1). GTDB lineage: Bacteria > Acidobacteriota > Vicinamibacteria > Vicinamibacterales > JACQTH01 > JACQTH01. Next base: position 1,029 of record JACQTH010000609.1, read on the forward strand.
GTGATAATAGCGGCGAATGCGCGCGAAGGCGATGAAGAAGCGATCGATCATCAACGCGGTGGCGAGGAAAGGAACGCCGAGACCGAGCGAATAGGCCGTCAGCAGCCGCACACCCTGCCCGATGGTTTCCTGGCTGCCCGCGATCGCCAGAATGCCCGCCAGGATTGGGCCAATGCAGGGCGTCCACCCAAAAGCGAAGGCGACCCCAACCAGGACCGCGCCGGCGAGGGTCGCCGGCTTCCGGCTCATCTGGACCCGCTTTTCCGTGTAAAGCCAGCCGAGCCGCAGGACTCCCATCGTGTGGAGCCCGAAAATAATGATCACGATGCCGGCGATTTTGCCCAGAAGCGTCAGCCGTTCCATCAGAAACTGGCCGATGGCGCTCGCGGTCGCGCCCAGTGAGATGAAGACGAGCGAAAAGCCGACGACGAACGCACACGCCGTGGCGACGACCCGGGCGCGAACGGGTCGCGCCGGCGACGCGGCCGCACTGCCCGTGGTCTTGCCGCGGACCTCGTCCAGCGTCACGCCGGACACAAACGACAGATAGCCGGGAATCAGCGGCAGAACGCACGGGGACACGAACGACAGCACGCCCGCCACGAACGCCGCCAAGAGGGTCACATTTTCCATGATGATCGATGTGGGGGTCGGGGGTCAGGGGTCGGGGTCGGAATGATTTTCGTCCAACCGTCCCCCGATCCCCGACCCCCGGTCCCTTTCTTCATCTCGTTATCGGCTCCTCTTTGGCCGGCGTGACGGCGATGACGCCGCGCCGGAACGTATCCGTCGGGTCCCCGGCAAACTTGACGGGGGGCAGATCCTGGAACAGAAAGTCCCACTTCCACCGCTCCGACGGGTTCGAGACCTGCAGCCACGTTCTGGCCGCCAGCGGCCGCGCGAATGTCAGCTGTGCGAGATCCCGATAGCGATCAGATTGTTGCATCTCGGCCGCGAGATCGGCTCGCACATGCGCCGACGCGGTGTAGGGCAGTGGAACGCCCAGTGTTATCGCCAGATTGACCAGCACCTGCCAGTCTTCCATCGCCTGTCCGGGAGGCGCCATCGCGCGACTCGCGCCCTGGACGCGGCCGTCCCGATTTGTATAGGACGCATCTTTTTCGACCGAGGATGCACCCGGGAGAATGAAATCGGCCTCGCGGGCGAGATCCGTGAGCAGGACGCCTTGGAACAGGAGAAGCGGGATGAGGCCCCGCCGCCGGGCGTCGACCAGCCAGCCAACGTCGCCGAGTGAGCCGTCGGGTCCCGGATCGAACACGTACAGCGCTTGAACGCCTCTCCGCTCGACTGCGAGGCGGAGGTCTTCGAGGTCCGGTTGTTCGCCGCCCGCTTCAGGAATGAGCCCCAGATCGCGGGCACCCGTGACGTTCGGCGCCTCGACAGCCGGTACTTTGAACCGCGTATTCGAAGGCTGCTCTTTTTCCCGGTAGCGCCAACTGACAACGATGTCCGGAGTGCTGCCGCCGCGCGCGAGCCCCGCTTGCAGCTTTTTCAACAGGAACAACTCCTCGAGCGACGCATGCGCCGACACGAGGAATGTCGGCGCTGTCGTCTCCCCGCCGGCCGCCTGGAGGTTGTCGCGAACCGATGCCATCACGTCAGGCCAGTCGGCTGGCTGGAGCGATCCGTCCTGCGCGCGCCGCATCGGGACGCGCACCCGATCTTCCCCCTCAATCCAGTGGTCTTCGAACCGGCCGATGTCGCACATCCAGTAGCCGTTCACCTCAGGGTTCAGCCGCGGCGTGATCCGCGCCAGCTGCGGCCCCTTCGCCCATTCGGGCTTGGCCTTGATCCAGACCGTCGTGTTGCACCCGCGGGAGCAGAAGGTGCAGATGGTGTCGGTCGCCTGCGGGTTGTCCCACGGCCGTGACTTGAAGCGGTAGTCGCGCGTGAGGATGGCCCCCACGGGACAGACATCCATCAGGTTCCCCGAGAGCAGCGAGTGGACGCCTTCCTCCTGGAACGTCGCAATCTCGCTTCCGTACGCGCGATCGACGATGTTGATCTGCGCGTCGCCATCCACGTCGCGCATGAACCGGACGCAGCGCGTGCACAGGATGCAGCGGTTCCGGTTGAGGATCAGCGTCGGACCGAAATCCACGTCCGCCCTGGCGCCTTCACCGTCGAAGACGCGGCGCTGGAACTCCATGCGGCTGTGCGCCGGGCCGTAGGTATAGGAGAAATCCTGGAGCGGGCACTCCCCACCCTTGTCACAGACGGGGCAATCGAGCGGGTGATTGATCAGAAGAAACTCGAACACCGACGCGCGAGCTTCTTCGACCTCCGGTGTCCGCGTCCAGACGACCATGCCGTCGGTGCAGATCGTCGAGCACGAGGTCTGCAGCTTGGGCATCTTCTCGACTTTGACGATGCAGACGCGGCAGGAGCCGTCCACCCCGAGCGCGGGGTGATAACAGTAGTACGGGAGCGAAATCCCGGCCTCGATCGCGGCCTGCAGGACTGTCTTGCCTTTCTCGACCGTCATCTCGCGGCCGTCGATGGTCAGCGTCACGGTGTCCATAGAAAAGATCCTACCAGTGGGCAGTAGGCAGTGGGCAGTGGGCAGAAAGTTTTCTTGTTTACAGCCAAGCTGCGGCGCGGCTTTTTTCTGCCCACCGCCCACCGCTCACCGCCCACTGACAAGCTTGACAATCCCCATGGTGGGGGCTAGTGTCTGACCCCAGAAGTCGTCGCACTCCCCGCGCGGTCACCTCTTTCCCAGGAGGTCCCGATGGATGTCGCCCGCCGTCGCCTCCGCCCGGCTCTCGAATGGCTCGTCGCTGCGGCGTTTCTCATCGCGACGCTGGCCGTGGCGTCGATGATCGTGCAGGAATTGCGGGCGGCGCGCCCAAGCCCCTCAACGCCGGCCGCCGAGGTCACCCTGCCGCCGCCGAGCGTTCCACCACGCGCGATCTCGGTACCGGTGTTGCTGCTCCTCGATGGCAAACAGCTCCGGCTCGGGGACACGCTGGAACAGGTATCGGGTCTGCTCGGCCGCTCCGCCGAGATGGGCACGCAGGAGATCGGACGCGGCGCGCTCGGCGAACGGCTGACGCGCCACTACGATCACGCCGGCACCCGCTTCATCCTGGTGTTCGAGCCGTTCGAGCTGAACGGGCGGCCGAGGGTGGCGGGGATTTATATACAGTAAAGACCTCACGGGATTTGGGATTCGGGGTTCGGGATTCGGAAGTTCTTTGAGTGACGCTTTCGAATCCCCAATCCCGACTCCCGAACTCCGAGAGCGCTATCGCTTAATTTCCGCCAACGCTCCCTCCGGATGGACGTCGACCCGCCTCACTCTGCCGGTTAGGGGGAGGCGCTCTTCCGTGACCGCGTCGGTCACGGCGACCACGGCCTCCTCGGCGCGGCCGTCCGCGTACGTCAGCCTCACCGTGACCGGCACGTCGAAGACTTCTCCAACCTGTTCGAACCGGACGACCATTTCTGCATCCGAGACCCGTCGATAGCTGAAGCGCAGCGTCGGAAGCGAGGTCCCGTAGATCCACCGCTCGAAGAAGCGCTCGAGCGGTCGTCCTGTCTCCGCTTCGAATGCCTGCCGCACATCGTCGGTTCCGGCCTTGCGAAACCGCCACGTCGTGTAGAAGCGGCGCAGCCCGCGAAAAAACGCCTCGTCGCCGACCAGTCGCCGCAGCATGTGAAGCACGGCCGCCCCTTTGTTGTATACGAGGGATCGGAAGATGCGGCTGTCGCCTTTGATGTGGCCCAGTCGATAGCCGAGATAGACCGGGCCCTGATCGGAGGCGTTCATGGCGAAGCGCCGGAAGCGCGTCATGACGCTGCCGAAGACTTCGGCGCCGCGGAGCTCGTGCGCATAGAGCGCGGCGAAGTACTGCGCAAACCCCTCGCTGAGCCACTGCTCGTGGTAGTTCTTCCACCCCACCGCCTGTCCCCACCACTGGTGAGCGATTTCATGGGCGACGTAGAACTCGGGATAGTTCTGGAACGCCGCGGGATCGTTCCGCCAGACGATCGGCGTGAACGGCGACGGTTGATTGATGGCGGCCAGATAGGCGGGGCTGTGACCGCCGGGAAGAGCGTTCTCCACGACCGCCAACGCGATGCCGGGATAGGGGATGTCACCGAGCAGTGACCCGTAGAACTTGATGATGTCGGGCGCGCGCGAGGCGATTTCGCGTCCGCGATCGGCCAGCCGCGGGTGCGTCAGGAGACGGAAGTCGACGCTCTGGTAGAAAACGCCCTGCGCCTGCTCGGCTTGGGGACGAAGCTTTGGGGTCTCTGACTCTATCGGCTGCGGGCTGCGGGCTTCAGGCTTCAGGAACGCAGATTCCGGTGCAATCTTGCCGAAGCCCGAAGCCTGTAGCCCGTAGCCCCGTCCCGCCGGAGCTCCCGCGCGTGCGGCCCCATCGACGGCGACGGTCTGGGCCGCCACCGGCACGAGCCGGCTGACCAGCACCGCGAGGTACCGCAGGGGCTGTGTCGCACTGAAGGTATAGCGCTTCCGATCAGCAAGGCGCGTTGGTCCCGGCTCGAGCACCGGCCCGCCGACGAGCTCGCCGCTCGCAATGCATTCGTACGACGCCGGGACGGTGATCTGGAGCGACGCGGTGGCGTAATCCGTCACCGACCCCTGCGGGTACCAGTAGCTGCGGTTGCTGTAGATGTAGCTCGGCTCCGGCGGCAGGACGATGACGTCCGCCAGCGGCCCCGGCTGGCCCTGCAGCAGGATCGCTTCCCGGTCCATGGTCTGCGGTTTCATGGGGCCGGCGTACCGAATGGTGAAATCGAGGACGGTGTCCCTCGTCACCGTGGCGGGGAGATTCACGATCAGCGTGTTCTGGTTCCGCACGCGCAGATGGAGCACGCGGCCGAGCAGTCCGGAGGTGACCGACTCGACGTTCAACGTCTCGGCCAGCCGCAACGTGAAGGTGCTCAGCGCCGGCGATCGCACTTTGAGGAACAACCGGGCTTCGCCCGTCATCGCGCTCCGGCCGGGGTCGAATGCCGCCGCGATCTGATAATCGAGGACGTCGTACTCGGAGAAGTCGTCCTCGTCGTAAAAACGCCCGCGTTTCGCGAGCGTGTTCGTGGAGGCATAGACGGCGTAATTGCGGCGCTGGGCTCGATTGAAGAGCGACACGTCTTCGGGCTCCGACCGCGACCGCGCGAAGGTCAGGGTGCCGTAGCGCTTCGTCCGGACCTCGGCCAGGAAATCGCCGATGGGCGGGATGAGGGACCAGGTGTGCGGGCTCACGTCCGACAGGTCGATGCCGTAGGACTTTGACACTTCCTCCCGAAAGATCTCCTCTGCGGTCCTGAACCTCCTGGGATTGACGGGCTCGGGAACGAGCGCTTCGGCGGAGAGCCGATCGCGAACCTCGATCGGATTCAGGCGCACGAAAGCCACGCGGAAGCCGGTGACGAGACGATCCTGCCCGCTCACCAGCCGGACCTGGCCACGCTCGGTGGCGGGCGTCGGGTGAAAGTCCATTTCGCCGGATCCCAGCAGAAGCAGCGCCGTCACGCCCTCGGGGGTTTCCGCGTGGTACGCGACGCCCTCGGGGAGACGCAGCTCGAAATCCTCCGCCGTGATCCGCAGACGGCGCACGCGGAGCTGTCTGTCGCTCTTGAGCGACAAGCGATGCAATCCATCGACGGAAGTCAGCGTTTCCTGTGCGGCGATTTCCCATCGTTCGGGCTCGGTCGTCGACTGTCCGGGAGCGCGCCGCACATCAAGCCGCCAGGTTGCGACGCGTGCGGATGCCGGCGCCTCGACGAACACCTCGACCATCAATCGATAGCCGTCCCCGCTCCGGCTGGCCGGCAATGCCCGGCGGTCGCGTTCGGCGACGACGGCACGCGTCGCGCCGGGCAGGAACGCGGCGCCGGCAAACGCTTCCGCGCGAGATCGATCCGCGGCGCTCGCGACGAGGGGGAGGAAATCGGCGGGATTGCCGGCCGCGAGCGCGGCCTCGACTTTCGCGAGCAGCTGCGCGACACCGTCCTGCGCGGCGGGCGCCGGCTGCGTCATGGGCGTCTGCGCTCCCGGCCCACTCGCCAGCAGCAGCACCACGCCCACACTCAGCAGTACTCTCATCGAAACTTCGAGTATGACACTTTTAGACACCAAGGGGAGGCGCAAGGCGAAGCAGTTGCACCGGGCGGTATGGACCTGTGGCTTCCGCCTTCAGGCGGAAGTTGGCGCACCTGCAACGACGACCGAACGCCTGAGGATGAGCAGCGTCAGATCATCCGCGAAACGTGTGTCGCCTGCATGGCGTTCGACAGCGCGGAGGATGTAGTCGCCCATCCCGGTCGTTTCCGTTTCCGCACAGGCGCTAATCGCGGTCATCAGGCCGTGTTCGTCGAACGGCACCCCCCGGCTGTTTTCGGCCTCGGTAATGCCGTCGCTGTAGAGCACGACCAGGTCCCCCGGATCCAGGACGCTGCGGCCAGGTGTGTAGGTGGATCCCTCGAACATCCCGAGCGCAATGCCACCCTCCGTCAGGCGCTCGAACTCCCCGTTCTTGTGTCGCAGCAGCGCCGGATGATGGCCGGCGTTGACGTACGCCAGCTCGCCGGTGCGCGGATCGAAGCAGGCGTAGAACAACGTGATGAACCGAGACCCGGGCGCCTGGCGGCCGGTCTGCACGTTCAGCCGGCTCACCATCTCCGCCGGCTCGAGGCCCTCATCGACCAGCGTGCGCATGATCGCCAGCAGCAGCGCCATCAGGAGCGCCGCGGGACTCGCCTTGCCGGCGACATCGCCAAGGGCGACGACCACGCGTCCATCACTGATCGGCAGGATGTCGAAGAAGTCGCCACCGACCGTGTTGGCCGGCCGCGTGAAACCGAACGCCTCGATTCCCTCCGCGGTGTAGACACCACGCGGGAGCATGGCGAGCTGGATCTCGCGCGCAATCTCGAGGTCGTGCTTCAGCGAGAGCCGGCCGGCCACTTCGAGCAGGACGAGCAGCGCGAAAAGCCCGGTGCCCAGCGCCATCGCCCCCGTCCCGTCGGCCCACGTCGGCGCGGGCACGCGAACCTGCCCGAAGGGAAACAGCCAGACGGTGACCAGCCTGACGCCCTCGAACAGGGTGATCAGGCCGAGGGCGGAAATCAGGACCGCCACGGCAAAGAGCGCTCGCCGCGCCGGCGGCAGCCGCATCGAGAACGCGAGGAAGAACAGCCGGATACGCGCAAGGGATCGCTTGAGGGGCGGAAGCTTGTCGAGCTGGTTCCGATCGATGTCGCGGGCGAAGTACCGATAGGCCTCGACGGTTTCGTGCGTGAACAGCCGCTGCAGATCCTCGGCGGTCATGTCGCGCGTGTAAGTGTCGAAGAACTGACGCGCGCGCCGGCCGCCGGCGCCCGCGGCGCGCCGAGGGGGGGCCGAAGACGGGCCGGCTCTGCGAGCCATGATCAGAGGATCCCGAGCTCGCGGCCGACCCTGGCGAAGACGTCCAGCGCGAACTGCAGGTCGTCGCGCGTATGCGTGGCGGTCACGATGGTGCGCACGCGAGCCTTCCCGCGCGGCACCGTGGGGAATCCGATCCCCTGCGCGAACACCCCTTCCTGGAACAGGCGATCCGACAGTTTCATCGCGAGCGGCGCCTCGCCCACGATGACGGGCGTGATCGGGCTTTCACTCGCGCCGGTGTCGAACCCGAGCTGCTGCAGTCCGCCTTTGAAGAAGCGCGTGTTCTCCCACAGGCGGTCGATGAGCTGCGGCTCGTCGAGCAGCACGTCGAGCGCCGCGAGGCAGGCGGCCGCTACCGCGGGGGGATGCGAAGTCGAGAACAGAAACGGCCGGCCACGATGATACAGGAACTGAATCAACGCGCGTGTGCCGGCGATATACCCGCCCAGCGCGCCGATGGCTTTCGACAGGGTCCCGACCTGGATGTCGACCCGACCGTGCAGGCCGAAATGGTCGATCGTGCCGCGGCCGTTCCGGCCGAAGACCCCGCTGGCATGCGCATCGTCGACCATCATGATCGCGCCGAATTCCTCGGCGAGATCGCAGAGCGCCGGAAGGGCCCCGACGTCGCCGTCCATGCTGAAGACACCGTCCGTAATCAGAAGCTTGCGCTGGGAGGCGGGCAGTTCCTTGAAGACGTGACGCGCCGCGTGGACGTCCTTGTGGGGAAAGACGCGGATCGCCGCGCGGCTCAGCCGGCACCCGTCGATGATGCTGGCGTGATTCAACTCGTCGGAGATGATGACGTCGTCTTTGGCGAGAATCGCCGCGACGGTGCCCGCATTGGCGGCAAAACCGCTCTGAAACACCACAACGGCTTCGGTACGCTTGAACTCGGCCAGCCGGCGCTCGAGCTCCATGTGCAGGGCCATGGTGCCGGCGATCGATCGAACGGATCCCGAGCCGACACCGAGCTCCCGCACCGCTTCCAGCGCCCGCTCGCGCAATCGCGGGTGGGTCGTCAGGCCGAGGTAGTTGTTCGACGACAGGTTGACGACGGTCCGGCCGTCGAAGGTGGCGCGCGCCTTTTGTTCGCCTTCGAGCGTTCGCAGCTCGCGAAAGAGCCCCTGCTCTCGAAGGCTGGCCAATTCGACGCTGAGGAACCGAAGCGGATCGGTGCGGGTCGATGGCATTGGATTCATGCTCGTAGCGCAAGGCTTCAGCCTTGCGCGGGCGCAGGACTGAAGTCCTGCGCTACCTCATAGACGGCGACGGGTGGTCACTGGTTCAGCGCGGAACTAGTTTATCCCGCGCAGGTAATTCCAGGAGGGCGGCGTCACCAGTGTCGGCGAGCACGGCTGCGCCGTGATCCCGCAGCCAGCCGACCATGCGCTCGCCGTCAGCGTCTGGGTATGCGGCGCGGTGAACAATCGCATGGGTGGCGCCACTCGTTAGCAAGACGTTCCACGCCGTCGCGTGTTCGAACGGTGGATGTGCGAGGACCTGGCTTCGAAGCTGGTACGAAACCGGGTACGAACCGCTATAGCCGTTGACGAGCGGTCGGCGGTGAAAGATCGA
>JACQTH010000629.1 GCA_016210935.1 Acidobacteriota bacterium
GTCCCGGCACCACGAACTCGTCGCCCACGAGCAGATAGATGCGATCGCCGCGCACGGCGGGCAGCGCGGCCAGCCGCTTCCAGACATCCCGCTCGCGCGCCTGCTGATTCTCCGCAAAGTCATCGGGATGAAACTCCACGATGACTTCCGGCGCTCGCGCCAGCATCATCTCCGTCGTCGCCTGCACCGATTCACGCTGGGAGTCTCCGAAGACGTTCTCGCCCCCGGCGGTCGAAAGCATGTCGTGGATGAATCCAATCCCACCGCTCACGTACACGTTCCGTAACGATCCAGGTTCCCGGCCGAACACGACGAGGGTTCGCGGTCGCCGCGCTGACCCAACTCGATTTCGAATCCCGAGGAGCCTTGCCTCGAGGTCTGAAGCGATCGTTCCGGCGCGAGCCTCGAGCCCGAGCCGTGCCCCGAGCTGCCGAATCGTCGCGGTAATATCCGCGATCCCCCCATGCGCATACGCGAACATCGGGATGTGTGCGCGCTCCAACTGCGATTTCAGATTCAATTGAGTGCCGTACACGATCACGAGGTCAGGACGAAGCGCAAGGATCGCTTCAAGGTCCGGATCGAGCAGGCCACCGACCTTCCGCAGTCGCGACACCTCCGGCGGGCGGCGGTCGAAGCTGCTGACGCCGACGATGGGTGGCCCCGCGCCAATGGCGAACAGCATTTCGGTGACGGCGGGAACGAGCGAGACGATGCGTTGAGGCGTCGGGGCCGGCTGAGGGTCGGCCTGGCCGCTTCGAGTATCGTTTGAAACCAGGCTATAGCTTGGTCCCACGAGGGAGGAGCCGTTTGAAACCAAGCTAAAGGTTAGTCCCACGAGTCCAAACAACAGGACCAGAACAACCAAGATGATTCTCTTCATCGCCTTCGAAGCAGGAGCGAGAGAAAGAACGGTCCGCCGATCATCGCCGTGACAATCCCGACGGGCAGCTCGAGCGGGGCGAGAATCGTCCGCGCGACGACGTCGCAGGTCACGAGAAACGCCGCGCCGAACAGCGCCGACGCCGGCAGCACCATACGGTGATCGGATCCGACGAGCAGCCGCACCAGGTGCGGGACCACAATTCCGATGAACCCGACCGGTCCGGACAGCGACACCGCTGCACCCGTCGCGACTGACGCGCTCATGAATGCCAGCCGCTGAGCGCGCCGGACATCCACCCCCCGCGTTGCAGCGGACGCATCATCAACGCTCATCAGATTCAGCGCACGAGGCAGCCGGGCGAAGCCGCCGAATGCCAGCGCCATGAAGGGAAGCGCGGCGACGATCGGCGCGTAGCTCGCGACGTCCAGATCGCCGAGCAGCCACTGCACCGTCCTGAAGGTCTGCGAGAAATCGGACAGGAATTGCAGGAACAGGATGATCGCGGACAGCAGCGCATTCAGCGTCACGCCGGCGAGCAACAGAACGTTCGTCGACAAGGCGCGCTGCCGTGCCCGGGCCAGCGCGTACACGATCACCATGGCGCCGAGAGACCCGAGCAGGCTGACGAACGCGACGGGCGGCAAAACTGACAGGCCGACATTGATCTCGAAGGTCAAGGCGACTATCGCGCCCAGCGCCGCGCCCGCCGAGACGCCGAGCGTGTCCGGCGCCGCCAGCGGGTTTCGCAGCAGCGCCTGCATCATGACGCCGGCCGCCGCCAGGCTGGCCCCGACGAGCGCGCCGGCGAGCGCGCGGGGCAGCCGCGCGATGAAGAAGATCTGCGCGTCGACATTGTCGGCGAACGGAATCGATCGGTCGAACGCACGCGCCAGGCTGATGGTGGTGGGCCCGACCAGAGGCGCCAGCAGGCAGGCGAGTATCGCGAGCGCGGCAAACCAGGGGAGCGTTCGGACAAGACGCTGCCGAATGTGCGCGTCCGGTGTCGCGGCGACTTTGTGAGTGGCACCAACGCCGCCGATGTCGCGTGCCGCGATGTCACTCGTCACGGCGACCGGCACGACGACGGCATGCGAGGCGGCGGCGTCGTAGCTGACGTGCGCCTCGACATCGTAGAGCGCACGAACCGCCTCGGGTGACAGCACGGTCGCGGCCGCACCCGCCGCCAGGACTCTTCCGGCCTTCAGCAACACCAGCTCGTCGCACACCGACAGCGCGAAATTCAAGTCGTGCGTGGCGAGAACGAGCGTCACCGCGCGTTCCCTGTTCAGGCGGCGCAGCAGCGCCGCGATCTCGAGCTGATACCGGAGATCGAGTGACGCCGTCGGTTCGTCCAGCAGCATCAGCTCCGCAGACTGGGCGAGCGCGGCGGCGATGACGACCCGCTGCTTTTCACCGCCGCTCAGCGTGCGGAACAGGCGGGATCGGAGATGGGCCGTCCCGGTCTCGGCCAGCGCATCGCGCACAATCGCGACATCGGCCGGCCCTTCGAGCTGGAAGTCCGACAGATGCGGGTAGCGGCCCATCAGGGCCACTTCCATCACGGAGTACTCGAACGCCAGACGAGTTTCCTGCGGGACGTACGACAACCGCCGCGCAAGGCTCCGCCGGGACAGCCGGGCCACATCATGATCGTTCAGCAGGACATACCCGCTCGACGGTCGCAGCGTCCCGGCCATCAACCCGAGGAGCGTCGATTTTCCGGATCCGTTCGGTCCCAGGACGCCCACCACGCGACCTCGGGGCGACGCCAGCGTGACGCCGGAAATGACCGGGTGCTCGTAGGCGAACGAAACGTTATCGAGGCGAAGCAACCCTGATCCCGATCGTCAGCGAGCGCCCGATGGCGGGGAAGCCAAGAGCCTCCTCGTAAAAACGATCGGACACGTTGTCGATGCGGCCGAAGATCTCGAGATGCCGCGTCAGCTCTGCGGCGGCGCCGATGTCGATCACGCCAAAGCCCGCCGCGTTGAACAACCCGAAGGTGGCGCCAAACGATGGCTCGACATCGAGCGCCGGCCCGCGCGCCTTCAGGCGAGCAAAGCTGGTCAATCCTCCACGGACAAACAGCGCGTCGATGTACCCCTGATGGCGTGGGCGGCGGAGTAATGGATCCCCCGGGGTGAACGGGGGCGGCGCGCTGCCGCTTCGATCGACCGCGAGAATCTCGGTGTCGAGCCACGTGTAGCCGGTTCGCACGTGCAGCCCCTGCGTGGATCGCCAGGCGGCGGAGATCTCAACCCCGCGCGCGCGCGCGTTCGAGATGTTGTCGGTCCTGAAGCGGCTGGCGTCGCGCAACGATCGCCCGACCGCGACGATGAGGTCGTCGTACTGGTTGAAGAACGCCGTCCCTTCGAAAACGAAGCGTCCGGCGAGAAAAGCCTGTTCGGCCCCCACCTCGAGGCTCCGGCTGCGCTCCGGTTTCAGCGAAGGATTGTCGGTAAAGGCGATTTCGAAGGCATCGGGCGGACGGATCCCGGTGCCGGCGCTCAAGCGGAGTTTCGTCCAGCCCCTGTCCGACGGCGGTGCCACGAAAAACGCCCCGGAGATTTTTGGATTCACCGAAGTGACCACATTCGCATCGAAGGCAGGACGAGGCGAAAAGATGCTGGGGTTGGGCTCCAGGCCGTTCCGGCGGATGTGTTCGACCCGCACCCCGCCCGTGATGAACAGACGGCCGTTCTGACCGTAGCGCGCCTCCGCGAACGATCCGACGATCCGGCGTTCGATCGGAATCTCCTGGAACTGCGCGCCCGTAATGAACGTGCTCGCGGCCTGCTCGCGCTGTACCTCGGTCCCGCCCGAGAGATCAATCCCGCCGCGGCCGATGACATCCGCTTGGACCCGAACCGTCGAACGCCGGGTATCGGACGTGCTGCTGCCGAACGAGCTGACGAACATCCCGTGCTGCTTGAAATGTCCCGCCTGGACGCGTGTTCGAACGGCCGTGCCCCACGCGCGCGAGCCGCTGATGGAAAACAGCCGCGCTTCGGTCTCGCCGCGGGAGATACGATCCACCCCTCCGAAGAAGCCTCGTGGATCCGATCCGAACGGACCCGGGAAGCCCCGATCGCTCGTCGTCCATCGCGCTCGTGCCCGGATGTCCCCCTGACCGCCAGCCCATCCGAGGCCCGCTGACGCATGTTTCAGGAGCGAGTCGTCGTTCGAGACCCTCTCGTTGGTGGCGCGCGTGGCGCCGGTAAAGCCGTCGCTGGCGAACCGCTCGCCGCCGAGACTCCACGACCATCCGCGCTGCGCTCCCTGTGTCCGGGCCGCCAGCCGGGTCGTCTCGAAGCTGCCGCCTTCGAGGAGGCCGCCGAACAGGGGACCCGCGCCCTGGCCGGTGACAATCTGGACCACGGAGCCGATCGCGTTCGCACCAAAGAGCGCGCTTTGGGGGCCGCGCACGGTTTCAATCCGCTCGATGTCTTCGATCGGGAGCATCGAGAAATCAAGCCCGCCGCCGAACAGGTTGATCGGGAATCCGTCGACCAGCACGAGCGTGAAATCGGATTCACCGCCCCGCGGGAAGATCGACGTCAGCGCGCCTCGTCCCCCGCTGCGCGTGACCCCGAGTCCCGGCACGAGCCGGAGCGCGTCGGTGACGCTCTCGAGTTGGCGGCCGGCGAAGTCGTCTTTGGTCAGGACCGTCAGACTCTCAGCGGTCTGTGAGAGGGGACGTTCTATCTGCGACGCCGTGACAACGATCGACTCGCTGAGCGCGGTGATGCGCAACCGCACCGTGACGACCTGCTCCTGATCGGCGGCAACGCGAACGATGAGCGGATCCGCGCGGAAACCGTCGACGAGGGGAAGGACCTCGTACGATCCCTCGGGGATATGGTCGAAGCGGAACGTTCCGGTCGCGTCGGTCAGCGTCTCGCGGGATCCGATGAGCGGCGAGGTGATGGCGAGCCGCGCGCGCGCAACGGCGCGGCCGTCGGGGTCGAGCATCGTGCCGCGAAGCGTCGCCGCCTCTGCAATGGATCGAGGCAGGCTGAACAGAACCGCAACAACCAGGAGAGTGGAGAAATGGGGATGTTTTGAAGCGATCGCGAGGGAGCGGAGCGGGGCTAAGGGGCCCCCGCGAGCGACCGAGCTTGGCGGGGTGCGGCCGTTCGCCGGAACCGGCTCGAACTCGTTGGGATTGCGCGGATGTGCGGGGTCCCCGCCATTCAAGAAAAGCCGAACAGGCACTGGCGCCTCCTTCCGGCGTGTCTCGCGCCGGCTGCGCGCTCGTGACCTTCCGCCTGAAGGCGGAAGCCACGAGGGCGGAAAAGACGCCCGGGAAAGAACAGGTCTCCTGGCTCGCGGATCGTCGCGGCCGCGTTCGTCTTCCCGCATCCGCAGACGCAGTGACGGGGCGCTCCCTGTTTCGTGGCTTCCGGCTTTAGCCGGAAGATGGGCGCCCTGGGATCGCGGCCGCTCCCCGCTTACAGTGGCGGCACCGCGCAGGCGTTGCACCTGCTTCGCATGCTCCACCCGGGTGAGCGTCGAATTGTCCAGGGAGTATAGCACTGTTACGATATCGGATGGGGTCCCTCATGCTTTCACGAGTTGCGAGCGCCGGTCTCGGCGACATCGCGGAAAAGCTGGACCATGGCGAGCGACTCACGCTCGACGACGGGGTGCGGCTCTTCGAGACGCCCGATCTGTTCGCCGTCGGCTGGCTGGCGAATCGGGAGCGGGAAAGGCGGCACGGCGGCCGCACCTACTTCAACTACAACATCCGGATCGAAGCCACGAACGTCTGTGTGGCCAGCTGCCTCTTCTGCGCGTTCGCCCGACTGAAGCCCGGCGACGAGGGTTCCTACACGCTCTCGCTCGAGCAGGCCTGGGAGAAGCTTCGGCAGCGGCGTCTCCAGCCGCTGACGGAAATTCACGTCGTCAACGGACTGCACCCGGACCTTCCGTTCGACTACTACCTGGAGCTCCTGCGCGGCTTCAAGCGAATCCGGCCCGACATTCACCTCAAGTGTTTCACTGCCGTTGAGATTGCGTTCTTCTCCGACCTCTATGGCATGAGCGACGAGCAGGTGCTGCGCGAGCTGATGGCGGCCGGTCTCGATTCGCTGCCCGGCGGCGGCGCGGAGATTTTCGCCGAGCGGGTCCGCCGCAAGATCTGCCACGACAAGTGCGACGCGGATCGCTACCTGGCCATCCATCGAACCGCGCACCGTCTGGGGATGCGCTCGAACGTGACCATGCTCTACGGGCACATCGAGCGGGCGGACGAACGTGTGGATCACATGCTGCGCACGCGGGCCCTGCAGGACGAGACCGGCGGGTTCCAGGCGTTCATCCCGCTCGCGTTCCATCCCGACAACAACCAGATGCGGAAGCTTCCGGCGCCGACGGCTTCCGACACGCTGCGCGTCCACGCCGTCGCGCGGCTGATGTGCGACAACATCCCGCACGTGAAGGCGTTCTGGATCGCGACCGGCGTCGAGGTCGCGCAGACGTCGCTGTGGTTCGGGGTGGACGACCTGGATGGAACCGTGCAGGAGGAGAAGATCTACCACATGGCGGGCGCGAAGACGCCGGAGCTCCTCACCACGGACGACATCACGCGACTCATCCGGAGCGCCGGGCGCGAGCCCGTGGAGCGGGACACGCTGTATAAGGAAGTAAGAACGAGTGAATGGGCGAATTGGTGAATTGGCGACGTGAGTTAGCACCGGCCCCTTTTCGCGTGGGAATCCCATTCGCGAATTCACCGACTCACCAATTCACCGGTTTCTCCAGTGGTATACTGAAACCGGGTCAACCTGATGGCGATAGCCTGACGGGTTGGCTTTTTTAGCGTCCCGAGCTTGAGAAAAGTTTCACAAAGTCGTCGATGCTGCAGGTCCTGACCGAGTACGAAAAGGCCCACCTCTTCGAGCGCCAGCCGATCCCTGACGCGTATCTCCGGTTGTCGGACGAGGAGATGGACGCCCGTATCGCGGCGGCGCGGCGCGCGCTGGCTCGTCGTCTGGTCATCCTGGGCCATCATTACCAGCGCGACGAGGTCATCAAATTCGCCGACTACACCGGCGACTCGTTCAAGTTGTCGCGGCAGGCCGCCTCCAGAAGCGACGCCGACTACATCGTCTTCTGTGGCGTTCACTTCATGGCGGAGAGCGCCGACATCCT
This sequence comes from Acidobacteriota bacterium, assembly GCA_016210935.1. Classification (GTDB taxonomy): domain Bacteria; phylum Acidobacteriota; class Vicinamibacteria; order Vicinamibacterales; family JACQTH01; genus JACQTH01. The sequence continues at coordinate 7,040 of JACQTH010000629.1, forward strand.
GAGCGGCCCGCATCAGCAGGTCCTGCTGCCTGATCTCGCGGCCGGCTGTTCGATGGCCGACATGGCCGATCCGGACGATTTGGAAATCTGCTGGCGTGAGCTCGAGCAGATGGGCGTCGGCTCCGTCGTGCCGGTCACGTACATCAATTCAGCCGCGGCGATCAAAGCCTTTTGCGGCGAGCGCGGCGGCGTCGTCTGCACATCCTCGAACGCGGCCGCGACCCTGCGCTGGGCCTTCGCGCGTGGTGAGCGGATTCTCTTCCTGCCCGATCAGCATCTCGGTCGCAACACGGCGCACAAACTTGGCATCCCGCTCGATCAGATGGTCGTCTGGGATCCGTCGGAAATCGGCGGCGGTCTGTCTGCGGATGATCTCAGATCGGCCCGCATGATTCTGTGGAAGGGGCACTGCTCGGTCCACACCCGGTTCACGATCGCGCAGATCGAAGCGCTTCGGCGCCGGCATCCGGGCATCCGGATCATCGTGCACCCCGAATGCACGCTGGACGTCGTCCAGGCGGCCGACGACTGTGGCTCGACCGAATACATCATCAAGACCATTGAACAGAGCCCCGCCGGGTCTGTCTGGGGCGTGGGAACTGAGATTCATCTCGTCAATCGGCTCGCGAAGACCGTGGCGCCGGAGCGCACCGTGTTCTCGCTCGATCAGTTCGGTTGCCTCTGCTCGACGATGTTCAGGATCTCGCCGAACCACCTGGTCTGGTCGCTCGAGAATCTGCTCGAAGACCGGGTCACCAACCGGATCGCCGTGCCGGAGCCGCAGAAACAATGGGCCCGCCTGGCGCTGGATCGGATGTTGAGTATTCAATAGATAGCACTGTCAAATCGCCAAATCGTCAGATCGCCAAATCGCCAAATCGACTTGAAGGAGGTCTCAGATGGCGTTCGAGCTGCCTGCTCTTCCTTATGACTTCAACGCGCTGGAGCCGCACATCGACGAACAGACGATGCGGATCCATCATGGGAAACATCACGCCACGTATGTGACGAACCTGAACGCAGCGCTCGAGAAGCATCCCAATCTGGCGTCGAAGAACCTCGATGACCTGCTCACAGGCCTCAGCAGCGTGCCCGAGGACATTCGGACAGCGGTGCGTAACAACGGCGGCGGACATTCCAACCATTCGATGTTCTGGCAGGTGATGGAGCCCAATGCAGGCGGCGCGCCGACCGGAGCGGTGGCCGACGCCATCAAGCAGCACTTCGGGAGCTTCGAGTCGTTCAAGGAGCAGTTCGGGAAGGCAGCCGTCGGCCGCTTCGGCAGCGGATGGGCGTGGCTCATCGCTGATGGCGACAAGCTGGCGATCGAGAGCACGCCGAATCAGGACACGCCGATCATGGAGGGGCGGCGGCCGATCCTCGGCCTCGACGTCTGGGAGCACGCCTACTACTTGAAATACCAGAACCGCCGCGCCGACTACATCGCGGCCTGGTGGAACGTCGTCAACTGGGCCGAAGTCAACAGGCGGTTGGCTGTCAGGGTCGGGTAGTAGCGGTTACGGTGAACTGGGCAGAGGTGAACAGGCGTTCTGGCAGTAGCGCTCATCCAATTTGCCGCTCTTCGTGGCTTCCGCCTTTAGGCGGAAGATCCGGCGAACATCCTTCCGGCTGAAGCCGGAAGCCACGAAGAACTCTGGTGGTCCTCTTCCTCTTTCTCACGCATCTCGGCATCGGGGTGGCCTTCACGCTTGCGCTGATCTCGCGTCAGGCCGGGGTAAAGTTCTTCAGGTTCAACGCGGGTCTCGCGGCGGCGCTGATTGCGGCGGGGCTGGCGTTTCAACCTGCCTGGCCCGTGGCACCAGCCGAAGCGCCGTCGGTTGTGCGATTCGCGGCCAACGGATTCATCTGGGGATCGCTCGCGGCGTTGACGGGCTACTGGCTGATTGTCGGCAGGACGCTGCCCGCGTGGCGACCCATCCTTTTATATGGCGCAATCGGGTGCGGGCTCGGCGCGCTGCTGACACAGTCGGTGCTGATTGGCTGGGGTGGGTCGACCATCAGGCAAACCCTGACGGCACTGAGCTTCCTGACGTCGGCGGTTTTTCTGGGCGGCGCGTCCAGCTCGATGATCCTCGGGCATTGGTATCTGGTCATTCCGTCCCTGAATATCTCTCACCTGCAATCGATCGTCAAAGTCCACATTGTGTCGATCGTGCTCCGCACGGTGGTGGTACTCGCCGTCGTGTTGATGGCGATTGGCGCGTGGCCTGCCCTGAGCGGAGTCGAGGGGCCTGCCCTGAGCGCCGTCGAAGGGCACCCGGCGTCGGCCATTGATTTCCGCCGATACATTTTTTCGATCGCCGGCATTTTCTTCTGGCAGCGCGTGCTGTTCGGACTCTTCGGTCCGGCCGTGCTCGCGGCTCTGACATGGGAGACGGCGAAGATTCGCTCCACCCAGTCGGCGACCGGGATTCTCTACGTCGACTTTTTTACGGTGATCGTCGGCGAGCTGCTCGCGAAGTATCTCCTGTTGGAAACCAACGTACCGGTATGAGGTTCCGAGGTTCCAGGGTTCCTAACCTTCTCCATGCGTGTCATCGCGATCTGTCCCAAATGCAACGCTCGACTTCCGCTCGACGCTGCATCATCGCCGGTTGAAATCA
>JACQTH010000090.1 GCA_016210935.1 Acidobacteriota bacterium
CCCCTGGCCCCTGGCCCCCGGCCCCTTTTTCAAGACATTGGATCCACGCCAGCGCGCGCACGAAGAGGCGGAAAGCCGAGAAGGCCAGAACAAGGACAAACCCCCAGGCGATCCGAGCCACGCCTGCTGTTACTTCAGTAACCCCGGCCCGCCGGACTGCGTAGATAAAGAGGAAGACGCCGGCGAGGGCGCCGACCCCGACCAGGGCGCGGCGCTCACGTGATTTTTGGGCGGATTGGAGAGGTCGATTCACTGAGCCGTTCTTCATTCAATCGCAGATCGCGAAATCCCCAAAGCTTCCGCCTGAAGGCGGAAGCCACGAGAAATACCCAAATCGCCAAATGCCCATATTGTCCGCTTCCGGGATTTCCCCGTTCATCACCGGACCCTTTTCCGAAGGCGACCGGCACGACGCCGATCGTGCAACGCGTTCTAGTACAATCATTTGTGGCCTGGCTGCTGACGTGGCACGGCTTCTGCCCGTTGGCAGGCAAAATAGTCGCGACCTTTCACCGGCTCTTTCCGTCTAAGGAACACAAATGGACGTCGCACGAGGCCCTGAAGTCATTCGCCGGAAACGCATCAAGCGCGTCATCTACGGAACGATCGTCATCGTCGTGGTTGGGTTGATCACCGTCGCGCTCTCCCGCATGCAGCCCGCGGCTCCAACCGTCGAACGCGGGACGGTCTGGGTCGATACGGTTCGCCGTGGACCGATGGTGCGCCAGGTCCGCGGTCTGGGGACCCTGGTGCCGAAGGAAATCCGGTGGATCCCGGCCACCACTCAGGGCCGCGTCGAACGGCGTCTGGCGCAGCAGGGCGACGTCGTCACGCCAGACACCGTGTTGCTCGATCTCAGCAATCCTGATGTCCAGCAGGCGGCCGTCGAATCCGAGAACCAGCTGAAAGCCGCAGAGGCGCAGCTCGCCAACCTCCGGATACAGCTTGCGAACAACTTGCTCGCACAGCAGGCTGCCGCCGCGGGTGTGCAGGCCGATTACAGCCAGGCGAAGCTCCAGGCCGAATCCGACGCGCTGCTCGCCCACCAGGGTCTCATCGGCGAGCTGACGATGAAGCTGTCGAAGGTCCGGGCCGACTCGCTGGCGCAGCGCAACGAGATCGAGCAGAAACGCCTGGCAAGCCTCGCCGACTCGATAAAGGCGCAGCTCACCGTCCAGCAGGCGGAAATCGATCGCCTGCGGGCGCTGCATCGGCTCCGTCAAAACCAGGTGCTGTCGCTGCAAGTGCTGGCGGGCGTGAAGGGCGTGCTGCAGCAGGTCGCCGTCGAAGTCGGACAGCAGGTGGGTCCCGGCACGAACCTCGCGCGCGTCTCCGATCCGACCAACCTGAAGGCGGAGCTTCGCATCGCGGAGACGCAGGCCAAAGACATTCTTCTGAATCAGAAGGCAACCATCGACACGCGCAACGGGATCATTCCCGGGCACGTCGTGCGAATCGATCCGGCCGCCCAGAACGGGACCGTGGCCGTCGACGTCGAGCTCGACGCCGAACTGCCGCGCGGCGCGCGACCGGATCTGAGCGTCGACGGGACGATTGAGCTCGAGCGGCTCGACAACGTGCTGTATGTTGGCCGGCCCGCATTCGGCCAGGAGAACATGACCGTCGGACTGTTCAAGCTTCTAGCGAACGGCGACGCGATTCGCACGAACGTGAAGCTCGGACGCAGCTCCGTCAACACGGTCGAGATTCTCGAGGGGCTGGGGGAGGGCGATCAGGTTGTTCTCTCCGACATGTCCGCGCAGGACGCGTTCGATCGGATACGGATACGGTGAAAGAGTCGTTATGAGTCATGAGTGGTGAGTTATGAGTGAGTCGGCCCACACACTCAAAACCCATTACTCACAACTCAAAACTATGAGCGAAGGAGCCTTATGAGCCCGATGACCGAACAGACGACGACGATGACAGGCACGAACCCCGATCCTGGCGGCGCGTTGATCCAGCTCGATGGCGTCAAGAAGGTGTTCTACACCGATGAAGTGGAGACGCACGCGCTGGCGGGCATTCAGATGAGCCTGAATCGAGGGGAGTACGTCGCCATTGCCGGCCCGTCCGGCTGCGGAAAATCGACCCTGCTGTCGATTCTCGGGCTGCTCGACACGCCAACCGAGGGCGCCTACACGCTCAACTCGCGGGCGGTGGCGAATCTGAGCCTCTCGGAGCGCGCGCGGATCCGCAACCGCGAGGTCGGGTTCATCTTTCAGAGCTTCAACTTGATTGGCGATCTCACCGTCTTCGAGAACGTCGAGCTGCCGCTCACCTACCGCGGCATGAAGGCGGCGGAACGCAAACAGCGGGTGCAGGCCGCGCTCGAGCGCGTCGGCATGGCCCATCGCGCGAAGCACCTGCCGAGCCAGTTGTCGGGAGGCCAGCAGCAGCGCGTGGCGGTCGCGCGCGCCGTTGTCGGCGAGCCCTCCATCCTGCTCGCGGACGAGCCGACCGGGAACCTCGATTCAAAGAGCGGTGAGGCCGTCATGGAGCTGCTCGGGGAGCTCCATCGCAACGGTGCGACCATCTGCATGGTCACGCACGATCCGCGGTACGCGCGGTATGCGGAGCGGACCGTTCACCTCTTCGACGGCCGGATCGTCGAGGAGGAGCTGGCGAGCCATTGAAGAGACATTTAGTGCTCTCTGCGAGCTCTGCGTTCTCTGCGGTTGCATTTCGCACGAATCCCGAACCCCGAATCCCGAATCCCGAGAGCGCAAGGAACATCATCTATGACCTGGTGGGGAACGAAAGAGACCACGATCGGCCTGCCCGTCCAGACCGAGACGACGGTGGCGGGACCAGCCACGATGATCCGGCTGAACGAGATCGAGAAGTTCTACCAGCACGGCGTCGGCCGGACGTTCGTGCTCCGGCGCATCACGCTCGACGTTCGCGAAGGCGAGTTCGTCTCGATCATGGGGCCCTCGGGCGCCGGCAAGTCCACACTCCTTCATATTCTCGGCATGCACGACAGTGTCTGGGGCGGTGAATACTACTTCCTCGATCAGCCCGTGCACCGTCTGGCCAGGAAAGAGCGGGCCGAGCTGCACAAGCGGCACATCGGGTTCGTGTTCCAGAGCTATCACCTGCTCGACAATCTGACGGTCTACGAGAACCTCGAGATCCCTCTCTCGTACCGCAACGTCAGGAAGTCCGAGCGCGAGAGCATCGTATGCGATGTGCTGGATCGCTTTCAGATCGTCGGCAAGAAGGACCTCTATCCCAGCCAGCTGTCTGGCGGACAGCAACAACTCGTGGCGGTCGCGCGCGCGGTCATCGCCAAGCCGAGCCTGATTCTCGCCGACGAGCCCACGGGCAACCTGCATTCGTCCCAGGGCGAAGAGATCATGGAGCTGTTCAAGCGGCTGAACACTAACGGCACCACGATCGTGCAAGTCACCCATTCCGAACGGAACGCCGCCTACGGCAATCGAATCATCCAGCTGCGTGACGGGTGGCTGGTGAACTAGGGACTTGGCAGAGCCCCACCTGACACGATGAACGCGCGCGTCCTGCTGGCCGACGATCAGAGCGACGTTCTGGAGGCGCTGCGGCTGCTCCTCAAATCACACGGGTACGAGACGGAAGCGGTCAGCTCGCCGGCAGGCCTGCTGGACGCCGTCGAAGCCCGCGAGTTCGACACGGTCCTGATGGACCTGAACTACGCGCGAGACACCACCTCGGGCCGCGAGGGGCTCGATCTACTCACCAGGCTTCAGGCGCTCGACAGCACCATGCCCGTCGTCGTCATGACCGCCTGGGGCAGCGTCGACGTCGCCGTCGAAGCCATGCGGCGCGGCGCCCGCGACTTCATCCAGAAGCCCTGGGAGAACGAGCGGCTCCTCACGATTCTGCGGACCCAGGTCGAGCTGGGCAAAGCGCTTCGGAAGGGGCAGCGGCTCGAGGCCGAGAATCGCGCGCTGCGGGACACCGAAGGCCCGCGGCTCGTGTCGCAGTCGCCGGCCATGCAGCCGGTGGTGCAGCTGATCGAGCGCGTCGGGCCATCCGACGCGAACATCCTGATCACCGGGGAAAACGGGACGGGAAAAGGGGTCGTCGCGCAGGCGCTGCATCAGGCATCGTCGCGGGCGTCACGGCCAATGGTCACCGTGAACGTCGGCGGTCTCTCCGAGGGCGTCTTCGAGAGCGAGCTGTTCGGGCATGTCAAAGGCGCCTTCACCGATGCAAAGACGGATCGTGTCGGGCGCTTCGAGCTCGCCGATGGCGGCACGTTGTTCCTCGATGAGATCGCCAACGTGCCGATCAGCGGCCAGGTCAAGCTGCTGCGCGTGCTCGAGACCGGCGAGTTCGAGCGTGTCGGGTCGTCGAAGACGCGCCGCGTCAACGTGCGGCTGATCTCCGCCACAAACTCGGACCTCGGCGAAGAAGTGATCGCCGGGCGCTTCCGCCAGGACTTGCTGTTCCGCCTCAACACGGTCGAAATCCGGATTCCGCCTCTGCGCGAGCGCCGCGACGACGTGTCGGCTCTGGCCAACGTGTTCCTTCGCCAGCACGCACGCCATTATCGCAAGCCGATCACCGGCTTCGACTCCGCCGCGATGAGCGCGCTGCTCGACCATAACTGGCCCGGAAACGTCCGCGAGCTCGATCATGCGATTGAACGCGCGGTGCTGATGGCGCGCGAGGCGACCGTTCGCGACGGCGACCTGGCCCTCAAGGCCCCCAGGGACGGCAGCGCGCGCCTCGAGGACATGAGTCTCGAGGAAGTGGAAGCGTTCCTCATCAAGAAGGCCATGGCGCGCTACGACGGGAACGTCAGCCAGGCCGCCAAGGCTCTGGGCCTCAGCCGCAGCGCGTTGTATCGGCGGCTCCAGCGGTACGGGCTGTAACAGGCCACAGGCTACGGGCTACAGGCTACGGGGCTCTCGGCTGTAGGCTTGAGGTTGCGAGTAGTCCGTAGCCCGCAGCCCGACATGCCTCGCCGCAGACCGACGCACGACACGCGCATCCTGCTGATGACGCTCGCAGCAGGCCTCCCGGGCACCCTCATGACGCTTCTGATCTTCTGGCTCGGTGATTACACCCCCAAGGTTCAATGGACCATCACCGTCCTGGTCCTGGGCGTCTATCTCGGGTTCGCCTTCGCCGCGCGACAGCGCGTCATCATGCCGCTGCAGACGCTCTCGAACCTGCTCGCCGCGCTGCGCGAAGGCGACTCCTCGATCCGCGCGCGCATTACACGGCCCGACGATCCGCTCGGCGAGGTGCTGCTCGAAGCCAACATCCTGGCGGAGACGCTTCGGCAGCAGCGCCTCGGCGAAGTCGAAGCCACCGCGCTCCTGAGCAAGGTGATGGAAGAAATCGACGTGGCGGTCTTCGCCTTCGATGACCACCGGCGCCTGGCCCTGGTCAATCGGGCGGGGGAGCGTCTGCTGGATCGGCCGGTGGAGCGGCTGCGCGGCGCGACGGCGGACGATCTGGGCCTCTCCGATGCCCTGGCTGCCGACACGCCGCGGGTGCTCGACGTCGGATTTCCCGGCGGCGTCGGCAAATGGGAGGCCCGGCGCACCTCGTTCAGGCTGGGCGGCCTTCCCCACCAGTTGCTCGTGCTCTCCGACGTCAGCCGGCCGCTGCGCGACGAAGAACGGCTCGCCTGGCAGCGGCTGATGCGGGTGCTCGGCCACGAGATCAACAACTCGCTGACGCCCATCAAATCGATCGCGGGGAGCCTCGACGCGCTGCTCTCGCGCGGTCCGTTGCCCCCGGACTGGCAGGAAGACATGCGGCGGGGCTTGGGAATCATCACCGCGCGATCCGAGGCGCTTGGACGCTTCACCGCCGCGTACTCCCGTCTGGCGCGGCTGCCGAAGCCGACGTTCGAGCCGGTCGACATCCATACGCTTCTGACCCGCGTCGTCGCGCTCGAAACCAGGCTGGCGGTTCAGATTCGACCGGGGCCGACCACCGTCGTCGACGCCGACCGCGACCAGCTCGAGCAGCTGCTGATCAATCTCGTGCGCAATGCGGTCGACGCCGCGCTGGAAACCGGCGGCGGCGTCGCGGTTTCCTGGACGAAGCGCGCGGGCTTCCTGGATCTGTACGTGGATGATGAAGGACCGGGGCTGGCGAACCCCGCAAACCTGTTCGTGCCGTTCTTCACGACAAAACCGGGCGGGAGTGGAATCGGATTGGTGCTGAGCCGGCAGATTGCCGAGGCCCACGGCGGGAACGTGACGCTGGAGGATCTTCCGCCTGAAGGCGGAAGCCACGAATCACGCGGGGGGAACCACGAAGATCGGGGCGGAAGCCGCGAAGATCGACGTGGAACGCGCGAAGGGGCGAAAGGGTGTCGCGCCTGGCTACGACTGCCGATCAGGCACGCCCACCGGCAACATACGCCGACCGTCGCGGGCGTTCTTCGCCGCGGCTGAAGCTGACGACGACGGCGCTCTTCGAGTGGCCCGCAATCGAGATCGGCTCCTGCGACATCTCGTCCAGCCTGATGTTGGGCAGCACCGCGACGAGCGCTTCCGCGACCTCGGCGTCGAATTCGGTTCCGCGATACCGCCAAATCTCCGCCACCGCGTCGCTCGACGCGCGGCCGGGCCGATACGCACGCGCGCTGGTGATGGCGTCGTACGCGTCGGCGACGTGAACGATCCGCGCTCCCAGTGGGACTTCTTCGCCACGCAGCCCGTGCGGATACCCTTTCCCATCCGGCCGCTCGTGGTGCAGCTCGACGATGGACAGATGCGGCTGAAGGAACCTGACCGACTTCAGGATGCGGGCGCCGAGCGTCGGGTGGAGCTTGATGATCTCGAATTCTTCCGCGGTGAGGGGACCCGCCTTGCGCAGGACCGCGTCGCTGATGCCGATCTTGCCGATGTCGTGCAGCAGCGCGCCGAGCCGGAGCACTTCCAGTTCCTCGGACGACAGATTCATGTGCCGGCCGATGCTCACCGAGAGCGCGCTGACCCGTTCGGAATGGCCGGCCGTATAGGGATCTCGCGCGTCGAGCGCTGTCGCCAGGGCCCGGATGGCGCCCAGGTACGCCGCGCGGGTCTCGTCTTCGGCGTGTGTCACGGATTCGATTAACTGATTGAACGTGCCGATCAGCGAATCGAGCTCGAGGCTCGACCCCGTCGGCGTGAGCTTCGTGGGTTGTTCGTGCCGCGTCCCCATCATCGCGACCATCGCCCGCGACAGATCGTCGATCGGACGAGCCAGCGTGCGGGCGAGCCAGAAGCTCGCGATGGCAGCCAGCGCCATCGCGCCAAGGCCGATGTAGGCCAGCGCCTGGTAGGCGTCGGGCATCTGCGCGCGGGCGGCCAGATCGATCGATTCGAACGCGTAGAACGACGCGCGTCCGATCTGCAGCAGCTTGCGGTACGCGTGATCGTCACGGCCAACCGACACCTTGCCCAGATCGTGGCCCTCCATGAACACCGGGGCGATGTCGTTCCAGTGTTCCCGCCCAATCGTGCTTTCCAGGACGCGGCCGTCGAACGCAATGGCGGTCCGGGTCTGGGCGTAGGACGCCATTTCGACCGCGTAGAGTTGATCGATCAGGGTCCCGAGATAGAGCTTTCCGGTGGGCCGCCCATTGACGGCCAGCGGCACGGCGGTCACCCGGACGAGTCGGCCGCCCGGCAGGTTGATGACGCCGCCCGTGATGCCGTTCGCGTCTGATTGCTCCAGCTTGACTTTCAGCGTCACCGGCCAGGTCCTGGCCATTTTGCCGGCGCTCGCAATCGTCACGTCGCGCGCGTCGGTGACCGCGATGATGTCGGCGTCGATCTGCTGCGCCAGCAGGTTGACTTCGCTCTGAACCGGAAGCCGGTCCTGATCGCCGCTTTGATGGTACCTGGCAAACGCGTTGCGCAGGTCTGCGCTCTGCGCGAACGACCCGAGCCAGGCCGCCTGCTCCATTTGCCGATAGCGTTCGATCGTTTCGACCACCCGCTGGGCCGTTTGGAGCTTCTCCGCCGCCGAGCGCCGCACCCGGGTGTGCAGGTCGTACGTCAGCATGACGAAGGTGGCGACGAGCAGCGCCGCGACCGTGGCGAAGGTGAACGCCAGCGTTCGCATGATGAGGCGCGGCGGCTTTTGTCGTGATGCCATGTATGGGAGGCCCCAAACCTTGTGGAAAACGCGCTCTTCCGTTTTCCACAGGTTTCCAAAGCGCACAGCGGCGCGGGCTGATGCCGCCGGTAGAGCAAGAAAACTGCCCTTGAGCTCGGCGCAGCGGGGGCGTCTGGGAAAACGCTCCCACGTGGTTTTCGGCCAGATTCGGCGGGCGGAATAGCGGCCCGTTTTCGGCCGAGCAGTGGACCCAACCTCTGAGGTGTGCACCGCGTGCGAAAGCTGCACAGTATCCGTGCACACCCCTTCAATGCGAGCGCGTCATCACTTCACAGAAGGCGCCCGCGCTGCCTCCCGTGGCACAGCATTTGTAGTTTTTCGTGCGCGACTAATAAACCCAAACATCAATGTCCATGAAGGTGGGCCTGATTGCTTCTCCGTTTATCCCTGTTCCTCCCGTTCGATACGGCGGCACCGAGCTCTTCCTGGCGACACTGGCCGAGGCGCTGCAGCGGCTGGGCCATGACGTCACCGTCTACGCGAATGCGGAATCCCGCGTCCGGTGTCGCCTCCGATCGATGTATGAGCGCTCAGACTGGCCAATCACCGATGCCGGACGAGCCCAGCTCAAAGACCTCAACCATACTGCGCACGCCTGCGCCGACGTCGAGCAGCGCTGCGACGTGGTCCACGTCAACAACACCCAATCGCTCGCCTTCTCCCGGTTCTCGCGGCGCCCCTTCGTCTGCACGATTCACCATCCGCATGATGACGTGCTCTCGGAGTTCTACGCGTGGTACCCCGACGTCAGATATGTGGCGATCAGCCGGTTCCAGGCCCGGCAGGAACACCTGCCCCACCTGACCGCCATCCATCACGGCCTCGACGTCACTCGGTATCAGCTCGTCGAACGCAAGGAGTCGTACCTGACGTTCCTCGGGAGAATCGCCCCCGTGAAAGGAGCGCATCTCGCCATCCAGATCGCTCGTGAGTCCGGCATCCCACTCAAGCTCGCGGGAGAAATCCAGCCGGCACACGCCGGCTACTGGGAGTCCGAGGTGAAGCCGTACGTCGACGGTCGCTTCATCGAATACGTGGGGGAGGCGGACCTCGCGACAAAGAACGAGTTGCTCGGTCGGTCCATCGCGCTGTTGTTTCCGATTCAGTGGAACGAGCCGTTCGGCCTGATCATGCTCGAGGCGATGGCCTGCGGCACGCCCGTGGTCGCGCTGGCGGGCGGCGCAGTCGAGGAGGTGGTCGAGAACGGCCTCAGCGGGTGGATCTGTCGCGACCTCGATGCCATGGTGGCGCGCGTGCGCGATCCGGGAATCGAGGCGCGCCGATGCCGTGAATACGTGCAGCGCCGCTTCTCAGCCGAACGCATGGCGCGCCGGTATGTCGCGGTCTACGAGCAGGCGGTGGCCGCCCGCCGCCAGCCCCCCTCGCGATCAGCGACGACCGTGGAGCTCGAAAAGGATCGCGTCCGGCCGCAGCGGACGAGAGATGAAGATCGAGTCGAGCTTTCCACAATGTGACTGCAGGCGCGCGCTGAGTTCTGCGCCGCTCATATCCGACAGCTGACGGTCCGTCACCAGCACGTCGATGGCCTTCGCCGCGCGGAACGTCACGAGCAGCGCATGTCCCGCGTGCCGCGCGCACAGAACGTGGAACCCGTTGTGGCGAATCGTCGCCGCCAGCCAGTCGCGCTCCCGCTCATTCTCCAGCGCGACCAGAACCGTCTCCCAGACCGCGCCGCCAGCCCGGCGGGGGCTGACCACCATCAGACCGGGCGCCGATACAACCAGACGCATCGAGCTCTGCCGTTCCGGGAGGGGTTGAGGAGCAAGCATGTGGCGAGTGGCGCGTCGATGCGCTCTATCGACCACGCGTAGCTGAAGCTTTACAGTCCAGGCTACAGGCTTCAGGCTACGGGCCACGGGTTTTAGGGTTCGAGTCGCGACTGGCGCGCGAAGGTTCTACCCGCAGCCCGCAGGCTGTAGCCCGTAGCCTGAAACCGTGCAGTGAACGCGAACGGCGCCCGATGCGATTTTTGTCAGCCGGTCGACGGTTTGGTAACGGAATTTCACGGTTCGGCGCGCGACTGCGCGGATTTCCAGACGTGCGGGCCTGGCAGCGGAATTGCTCGGGGTTGCACTTGCCTCTTGGGGGTGGCCCGCCATGGAACCTGGATCCAGGACCGGAACCCACGGCGATTGGATTTCGTCGCCAGCGTTCGAAGAGGAAGCGCTCTGGGACACGCCCAAAGGCGGCATCTGGGACGAACTGCTCGGGACGCTGGTGTTTCTCGCGCTCGTCGCGGCAGGTGCCGCGTTCATTCTGGCAGGTTGAGTCGTCCGCCGATGAGCGCAGCGGGACCAGGCGTCCCGCCACTCGACACGTCAACGAACTGCTAGCGTTTTCAGCCCGAAATCCTTATCCTTCAGGCGGCCTTCCGCGCCGCCTCGATGTCTTCCACGTATTCTGAGCCGACGGTCTTGTGGCGCGTGACTCGCGGGGGCCAGACCGCCCACGCGACATTCCTCCCCGGGATTCCTCAGAACACCCTCGTCTGGTTCGTCGGCGAGACGCTGGAGCGCGTCGAGAACTACGAGGACTGGGACGCGGCGCTGATGCGCGCGGAGTTGGTGCGGCTTGACCTGCTCAACGACGGCTGGAGTGAGATCGAGTGCTAGCGGTCGCGACTGAGGTGCCCGAGCCACAGTGCCTGTGGACGGTGCCACACTGCCGGTGCAAGGTGCAACGTGCAACGTGCAGCGTGCCGTCAGCGCCTGGCTCGAGCGTCACCTGCACCTTTGCACCCTGCACCCTTGCACCCTCGCACTTTCCATGATCGTGTCCGCTCTCCCCTCCCCCACGCTTCACCGATCGCTCGGCCTGCTTCACGCCACCGCGCTCGTCGTCGGCACGATCATCGGCGCTGCGATCTTCGTACAGCCTGCGGAAATCACCGCACGCGTTCCGAGCATCGGCGGCGTTCTGTTGGCCTGGACGGTTGCCGGTGGCCTCACC
>JACQTH010000615.1 GCA_016210935.1 Acidobacteriota bacterium
ACGCGCCTGCGTGGCACGCTCGAATCGTACCTGCGCGGCAAAGACACGGCGAAGTATCTCCAGGAACAGATCGTCACCGAACGAAACGGCCGGTACGTGCTCCTTATCAAGGCGGAGCATCGCAGCGCAATCCCGGGGATCGTCCACGGGAGTTCCTCGAGCGGCGCGAGCCTGTTTCTCGAGCCGCTGAGCACGGTCGAAGTCAACAACGACATCGTCGCGCTCGAACAGCAGGAAACCGAGGAAATCCGGCGGATTCTCCTGGTGTTGAGCGACAGCTTTCGCCGGCGCGCCGCCGATCTGCATCGCACGCTCGAAGTCGGAACCGAGCTCGATCTGGTGCAGGCGAAGGCGCGATTCTCGGAGATTGTCCAGGGCATCGAGCCGAGCGTGTCGGCGGAAGGGGGAATCGAGCTTCGCTCGGCGCGCCATCCCCTTCTGACCCCCGCGGTCGTCGCGCGGCTCGGCGGTGACGTGCCGGCCAGCGAACCGGTCCCGGTCGACATCCTGCTCAACCCGCCTGTCACGACGCTGCTGATCACCGGCCCCAACACCGGCGGAAAGACCGTCGCGCTCAAGACGATGGGGCTGCTGACCATGATGGCGCAGGCCGGGCTTCATATTCCGGCGGCCCCGGGGTCGCGGCTTCCCGTTTTTCGATCGATCTTCGCGGATATCGGCGACGAACAATCGATCGCGGCGAGCCTCAGCACGTTCTCCGGACACGTTCGCAACCTGGTGAGCGTCGATCGCGGTCTCGCGCTTCCGGGGCTCATCCTGCTGGACGAGGTAGGCGCCCAGACCGATCCGGTCGAAGGTGGTGCTCTGGGCATTGCGGTCATCGAGCACTTTCGCACTCGCGGGGCGCACGTCCTGGCCACGACGCACTACGACGCGCTGAAGACGTACGCCTCGACCACGGAAGGTGTGACGTGCGCCGCCTTTGGGTTCGACGCCGAGACCTTCGCGCCGACGTATCGACTGATGTACGGGTCACCGGGCCGAAGCCTCGCGCTCGAGATCGCCGGCCGGCTCGGGCTCAACCCGACGGTTCTCCAGGCGGCGCGCCGGAACGTCAGCGCGCGCGAGGCCCAGCTGGCCGCGCATCTCGCCAAGATGGATCAGGAGATGCGGGATCTCGATCACGAACGGCGGCTCGTCACGCGCGAACGGACCACGCTCGAAGCCGCCGAATCGCGGCTCCGCGAGCGGGACGAAGCCCTCCGTCATCGTGAAGAGGCCAACCGCCGGCGGCTCGACGAGCAGCTGGAGCGCCACCTGCGCGAGGCGCGCGCCGAAATCGATCGCGTGGTCGACGAGCTGAAACGCCGCGCGGCCGACCTGACGGCCGAAGCGGTGCGGCGCGCGTCCGCCGGGCGCCAGGTGATGACCACGGGCGAAGCGGGCAGCGTCCGCGTCGACGCGCGCGCCGCGCTCGACACTGTGGTACGTGGCTTCCGGATTCACCCTTCGACTTACGCTCAGGGTGCCCCGAGCGGAGTCGAGGGGCAGCCGGAAGATCTTCCGCCTAAAGGCGGAAGCCACGAGAGCGGTGGAAGCCACGTGACGGCACCGAAACTGGCCGCCGCTTCGGACACGACACCCGCGCGTCCGGTGGTTCCCGGTGACCGCGTGGCCGTGCAGCCGCTGGGCTTGGAAGGGATCGTCCTGTCGATCCACGACACCGAAGTTGAAATCGATATCGCCGGAAAACGGCTCCGGTCGCACGTTCGAGATGTCCGGGCGCTGACGAACGCGAAGTCCTCCCAGCCCTCCCCGGTCACCGTGAACGTGCATCTCGGGCCGCGCGACGAACTGGTCACCGCTGATTTGAACGTCATCGGGTGCTCCGTCGATGAAGCGCTCGCGCGAACGGAGAAGTTTCTGGACGACTCCCTGCTCTCGGACCAGCGGACGCTCCGCGTGATTCATGGTCATGGAACCGGCCAGCTCCGGCGCGCGATTGCATCCTTTCTGGAGGCGCATCCCCTGGTCGCTCATTTCAGCGCCGCGCCGCCCGACCAGGGCGGCGGCGGCGTGACGGTCGTGGAGCTGAAAGACTGATGCCGGTGTATCCGCAGTCGTTCATCGAGGATCTCAAGGCCCAGGCGGACATCGTCGCGGTCGTGCAGGACTACGTGTCGCTTCGGCGCGCAGGATCGAGCTACAAGGGCCTCTGCCCGTTTCATTCGGAGAAGACGCCTTCCTTCACGGTCAATCGCGAGAAGGGCTTCTTTCACTGTTTCGGCTGCGGCGCCGGCGGCGACGTATTCAAGTTCGTCGAGCTGCAGGAAGGACTCGGGTTTCAGGACGCGGTCAAGCATCTGGCGGCGCGGTTCGGTCTTCCGCTTCCCGTCCTCGAAGACGCCGGAGCGAGCCGGCAGGATGCGGCTGAGCGCGAGTCGCTCCTGAAAGCGCATGAAGTCGCGGCGGCGTTCTTCCGCCAGCAGCTTCAGGAACGAGCCGGCGCGCGCGCGCGCCAGCACCTGCAGGATCGCGGCCTCACGAGCGACACGATCGAGAAACTCGGCGTCGGATACGCTCCGCCGCGCGGTGAAGAGCTCAAGGCCTGTCTGACGAACGAGGGCTTTTCCCCGGCATTGCTGGTGCGCGCCGGCCTGCTCGTGCAGCGAGACGATGGGCGGACGATCGATCGGTTTCGCGGTCGTCTCGTGTTCCCGATCGCGCGCGAAAGCGGCGCGGTCGTCGCATTCGGCTGTCGCGCGCTCGAACCCGATCAGCAGCCGAAATACCTGAACTCGCCTGAAACCCCGATCTATTCCAAGGGGCGGGTCCTTTACGGCTTGAACGTCACCAAGTCCGAGATCAAGCGGCTCGGCTACGCGATCATCGTCGAGGGGTATTTCGATTTCGCGCAGGTCCTGCAGGCGGGAATCCTGCCGGTCGTCGCCTCGTGCGGGACCGCGCTGACGCC
>JACQTH010000623.1 GCA_016210935.1 Acidobacteriota bacterium
CTCCCAGACCGATCCATCGGTCGATTCGCCGTCCCCCAGCAACGCTTACACGCGGTACGAGGACCCGATGCGGCGCGCATACAACGCGAGACCCAGCGCGGCACAGATTCCCTGGCCGAGCGACCCGGTCGCCACGTCGACGAACGGCAGACGCGGAGTCGGATGCCCCTCGAGATCCGAGTCGATCCGGCGCAGGCGGAGGAGCTCCTCCCGATCGAAGGCGCCGGCCTCGGCCCAGGCCGCGTAGAGAAGCGGCGCGGCATGTCCCTTCGAGAGCACGAACCGATCGTTGTGATCGCTTTGCGGGCGTGCCGGGTCGAACCGCATGTCGCCGAAGAACAGTGCGGCGACGATCTCGGCGGCCGAGCAGCAGGTCGTCGGATGTCCGCTGCCGGCTTCGCTCGTCGATCGGATGGAATCGATGCGCAACCGCGTCGCGATGTTTCGAAGCACGGGAACGAGCTTCGTGCGATCAGCGCGCAGGTCGGTGATGGTTCGAGGATCGACGTCAGCGGCCACTCATGTCCTCCGTGCGAAGCTTTCTTCAATAGCCCCGCTACGCGGGGGCTCGGGATTCGGGGTTCGGATTCGACTGAACGAAGTCAATCATAGCTGACGCGTACGGCGCGCCCAAAAGGCCTTCGTCGCGATAGGACACGGCGAAACACCGCAGGATTCGCTCCGCGTATCTCTGCAGGTCCTGATGGCCGGTCAATCGACCCAGACGAATCAGGAGCGACGCAGCGGCACAGTTTGCCTCAAGCGGAAACACCCGCTCCGCGAGCCGGCCGCACGCGGCCGGCGCGTCGGCCTCGCCACGATCGGCAAACGCTTCCGTCTCTTCGTCCCACATCGTCCGGAGCGCGTACCGCAGCAATTCTTCGGCAAGCATGGAGAACACCGGGCTCTCGGTCACTTCATGGGCGGTGAGCGCCGCTTCCGCAACCTCGACCTGATCCGTCAACAAGCCGGCGACCGTCCGGGCAGCGTCGTGTGCCACCCCGTGTCCGGGCTGATAGCGGTCGAGCACGACGCGGTCAAGGCGTGCCAGGGCAAAATCCCGAATAGGGATATCGCCCAGCACGATTGCCGCGGGGAGACAGGCCTTCAGCGCTCCGGCGACGACGTCGGTGGGCAGCAGGGGGCCGCCGCCGAGCTGCGCGCGAACGTACCGCGACGCGTCACGGACAACGTCGACGTAGTCCCGGCGCGAGAAGGTCTGTGCGGCCTCGGTGTAGATGGCGAGAAGCCCGGCGCTGTCTCCAACGGTCTTGTCCGGGCACGGGGCACTCCAGTCGCGCCGTTCCGCGTAGCGGAAGAACCCACCGTCCGCCGGGTCCCGCAGCCCGCCTGCGGCCATGCCGTCGAGCGAAAGCGTCAACGCTTCGGCGACGTCTTCCTCGTGAGACGTGCGATACAGATCGAGAAGGAATCGAAGCGCCTGTGTGTGCGGGAATTTTTGCTGAAGCCCCGCTTCACTCGCTTCAGGGGGATCGAGAACGAAGCCACCGAAGTCGCGATCGAAGGCCTCGAGGAGGCGCAGGCGCATCCACGGCACCGCGTCCGGATCGGGCGCCGGCCCACGGCCGCGAGCGGCCGTGGAGCGATCGTGACGAGCCCGAATCGCGTCCTGCGCTTTCAGGCGAATCGCGCCGCCTCGCCGCGCCATGGCCCGCGCGGACCGACCGAGCCGCGCGTGGAGTATCTCGCGTGAAAACGCGGTGCCGCCGGTCAAGACCTCACCCTCCGGCGTCAGCACCGCCAGCGTCGGCCAGCCGCCGAGGTTGTAGCGCTCGTTGACATCGGGACGTTCGTCCGAATCCACCCGGACGGCCACGAACCCGCGGTTGACGAGCGCCGCGATCGCGGGATCGCTCAGGATCTCGGCCTCCATGGCGGCACATCCGCGCGCCCAGGAGGCCACGATCCACAAGAGCACCGGCTTCTGTTCCCGGTCTGCACGGACAAACGCGTCAGGCGAAAAAGGCGCCCAGAGGATTCGGGATTCGGGATTCGGGATTCGGGGTTCGGACGAAAAAGCGTCGTCACTGGCGCGAGCAATCCGCCGAATCCCGAATCCCGAATCCCCACTCCCGTGAGCACGCATGGGTTTGATCGGTGAACGCAAAAAGATCGGAACGACCCGTCATTATAATGGTCGGCGTGATCATCCTGCGGTATCTCTACGCGCTGGCGCTCGTGGTCTGGCTCGGTGGGATGCTCGTCATCGGCGCGATCGTCGCCCCCGCGGCCTTCGAGGTGCTCCCTCAGCAGCAGGCGTCCGGCCGGCTTCTTGCTGGCGCACTCGTGGGCGATGTCCTCCGGCGGTTTCAGCTCATCTCGTACGTCGCGGGTGGAATCCTGCTCGCCGCGCTCATCGCCATGAAACTCATCGGGCCGCGACCAGCGGCGTTCGGGATTCGTGTCGGCGTCATCGCCGTCATGCTGGCGATCGCGCTCTTCTCAGGCATCTGGGTGACCGGACGCATCAACCGACTGCAGCAGCAGATAGGGGCGCCCGCGAGCACCCTGAGCGAATCCGATCCGCGCCGCGCCGAATTCGGGCGGCTGCACGGCCTGTCGACGACGCTGATGCTCGCCAACGTGATTGGCGGGCTGGTGTTGCTGTTTTGGGAAGCCAGAGAATGAACGACGTGCACGCGGCGGTTGAATCACGCGTCCGCGACGCGCTCGCGCGCGAAACCAACCCGACTCGCGCGCTCGAATCGGCCGTCGGCCTGCTCAGAGCCGGAGTGCCGCATTACGACTGGGTCGGTGTGTACCTGCTGGACGGCAACGAGCTCGTGCTCGGGCCGTTCGCCGGAAGATCGTCGCCCCACACCAGAATCCCGCTGGGCCGAGGCATTTGCGGCGCGGCGGCCTGCGAGCAAGCCACCATCGTGGTCGACGATGTCACGACCGATACGCGATATCTCGCCTGCAGTCCTGACACGCGGTCCGAGATTGTCGTGCCCATCATGAGGGATGGGACCGTCCTGGGCGAGATCGACGTCGACAGCGACCAGCGCGCCGCGTTCGGCCCGCGCGATCAAGTGCTGCTCGAAGAGATCGCGCGGCTGCTTGCCGAAAAACTGTGACGCACACCTTCACGCTCATCGAGGGCGATGGCATCGGCCCCGAGGTGAGCGCCGCCGTCGTCAGGATTCTCGCGGCGGCCGGCGTTGAGATCGAGTGGGACCGGCAGGATGCAGGCGCCGTCGCACTGGAACAAACCGGAGAGACGATTCCTCCTGCGCTGCTCGAGTCCATCCGGCGCCACAAAGTCGCGCTCAAAGGGCCGCTGGCAACGCCGGTCGGAACCGGGCACACCAGCGCGAACGTCGCGCTGCGGAAGACGCTGGATCTGTACGCGAACCTGCGCCCGTCCCGCAATATGCCGGGCGTTCCGTCACGGTATCACCACGTCGATCTGATCATCGTCCGCGAGAACACCGAAGATCTCTATTCCGGACTGGAGCACGAAGTCGTTCCCGGCGTCGTGGAAAGCCTGAAGATCGTCACCGAACGCGCGTCGACGCGCATCGCGCGGTTTGCGTTCGAGTACGCGCGCCGAGAGGGCCGCCGGCGCGTCACGGCGGTCCACAAGGCGAACATCATGAAGCTCGGCGACGGGCTGTTCCTCGAGTGCGTCCGGCGTGTCGCCGCCGGCTATCCCGATATCCCGTTCGACGAGCGGATCGTCGACGCGCTCTGCCTGGATCTGGTGGTCAAGCCGGAGACGCTGGACGTCCTCGTGCTGCCGAATCTGTACGGCGACATCGTGTCGGACCTGTGCGCCGGTCTGGTGGGCGGCCTCGGGGTCGTCGGCAGCGCGAATCTCGGCGAAGACGCGGCGGTGTTCGAGGCCGTGCACGGCAGCGCCCCCGATCTCGCCGGCCGGAACCTCGCGAATCCGACCGCGTTGCTCCTCGCCGCGATCATGATGCTTCGTCACGTCGGCGAGGGCGCGCGGGCCGATCTGATTGCCCGCGCGCTGGATCGCGTGATGCAGTCGGGGCAGGTCCGCACGCGGGACCTGGGCGGCGACGCGTCGACGACGGAGTTCACCGACGCCGTGTGCCGGGAAGTTGGCAAAGCCACATAGTCGTGACTCCGAAATGTCCGGGACAATTCCGGTCGCCCTGAGCTTGTCGAAGGGCGAACCAGCGTTCGTGCTTCGACAGGTTCAGCACGAACGGACCTATTTCGCGAACAACTGTGACGGGCCACGAGCGCGAC
>JACQTH010000636.1 GCA_016210935.1 Acidobacteriota bacterium
CTTCTTCGGTATGCGCGCGACGCCCAGCCTGCGGTCGGTGCTCAAACGGGCGGCCGTGATTACGGCCGCGTGCTGGCCGGTTGTGCTGATTCAGTTCGTCAGCGAGTCGATCTTCAAGATCCTGCTCGCCGTTCCCGTGCTCGCGGGCGCCTTTCTCGCCTCGATTCTGCTCGGCCGAAACGCCGCGGACCTGGCGACGGGCGACCTTCGGGAAACGGCCACGGCGGTCGCCGCCACGCTGCTCGGCCAGCCCGCCGCCCTGGTCGCGTTCCTCATTGCCCTCGTCGTTGTCGTGTTCGGCGGATCCGCGCTCATGTTCGTCATCAAGGGCGGCACGGTGTCGGTCCTGCTGGCCGCGGAATCGTCGGCGGCCTCTTTGGAGAAGACGCCCATCATGGAGGTGTTTCGGGGCGCGATGCAGTTCTCGGTGGAGCGGTTCACCGGCGGCGCGGAGCGCCTCGCGCGCCGCTTCCTGACGCTCGGGATGTTGTTGATCGTGGTCTACACCCTCCTTGGTGGAGCGTACCTGGCGGTCGTCGGCGGCGGCTATGCGCTCGCGGGCGGCCGGGCGCTGGTTCTTGGCTGGACCGTGATCGCCGCCGTCTGTTCCGGGATTCTCGTCGTGGCGGTCACGATCGTCAACCTGTTCTATCTCCTGATTCAGATCGTGATCGCGGTCGAGGGCCGCGGCGTCGCCGCCAGCGCTCGAAGGGTCCTGCAGTTCCTGCATGCCGACATTCGCGACGTGGCGGGCGTCTTTCTGTTTGTCGTGTGCCTCGTGATCGTGGCGATGGCCGCTTCGGTGTTCACGACGGCGGCGGTCGGATTCATCGCGTACGTCCCGCTGGCCGGGTTGATCGTGCTCCCCGCGCAGCTCGGTGCCTGGTTCCTGCGCAGCCTGGTGTTTCAGTATCTGGGCCTGACCGCGCTCACGTCGTACGTCACGCTGTTTCGGTCGTACGGGGACACGGCTACCTCAGCGGGCGGTTAACGAGTGGTATGCCAACGGGCGTGACAGGAACCGGCGGGAGCTCCAGTGGCACGTTCTCCCCGGGCAAGACCGTGAGCATGGACGGAATCGGGGACGCCGCCTGCTGAAGGGCCATCAACTGCCCCCGCGCGAGCAGCACGATCACCCTGCTCCCGAACGGCTCGAGCGATTCGAGCGCGTGAAGCGGCCCTCCCAGATCGTCGGGAGCGTCGAACACGCCGACCGGATCGCCGTCCTCCGTCTCATAGGCGCGGAACTGCGACGCCAGCCCCGAGACCAGCAGCACATCGCCCACGCGAACGGGCTGGGACGCAGGCCGGAAGGGAAGCGCGCGCTTCCATCGAAGCGCTCCGTTCTTCCGGTCGTACGCGCGCAGCAGGTTGTCCAGCGAGTTCAGATACAGCCGCGACTCGTCCATGATCGGCGCGCCCACGACGTCGCCCCCGGTGCGCTGGTGCCAGCGGTGGCGGCCGATCCTCGCGTCGAGGCAGTAGAGAAAATTGTCCATCGACCCGGCGAAGACGCGCTCCTGGTCCGCGACGATTCCGGTGGCGACATCGCCGAGCCACTGTTCCCACACCGTCACGCCGTCCTCGAGCTGCAGAGCGACGACCCGTTTGTCGTCGAGACCCACATAGAGGCGATCGCCGGCGGCTGCCGGAGCGACCTGCGCGCACGCGCCCAGGGCAACGCGCCAGATCGTCTGCCCGTCGTTGGCCCGGATCCCGATCAGATCGCCGTCGGCCGACGCGAGAATCAGCCAGCCGGTATCGAAGTGAGGGGCGATCGTGAGGCCGCTGGGAAACGGCAGCGTCCAGACGTCGCGGCCGGTCTCCATGTCCAGCGCGTGAATCGTATCCGCGGTGTCGACGAACACCAGGGTACCGCCGGTCGCGGCGGTGTGCGCGGCGGCCAGCTCGCGCGACCACCGCACGAGTCCGGTCCGAAGATCAATCGAGACGAACTGACCGTCGCGCAGCGACAGGTACGCCTGTTCGCCGTCGTACGCGGGCGGCACCGCCACCGAGCCGGGCAGCATCGTCGTCCAGTCGTAGAGAACGGGAAACGTCAGGCGCCCGATGGCCGCGAGATCCTTTTCGGGAAACAACGGCAGCGTTTGGCGAATCTGTCCCGGAAGGGTCGGCTCCTCGCGACGCGGCTTCTTCTGTCCGGGCGGGGGCGGCGGATCCGGCGGTTTCGGCTTGCGCTGATCCGGAAACGGCGGTTGTTCCACGGGCGGCGGCTGCTGCCGCGACGCGTCCAACGCGCGAGCCGAGAGGTCCTGC
>JACQTH010000618.1 GCA_016210935.1 Acidobacteriota bacterium
GATCAGTACCACACGCGCGCCTACGAGTTCGGCTACTCGTTCAGCGTCGAGGAAACGTTCGAAAAGTGGGGGAAGGAAGAGATCCTCCGCGACGTCGTGCGCGTTGTCCGGATGGTGCGGCCCGACGTCATCCTGACCATGAACCGGGATGGCACGGCCGGCGGGCAGCATCACATGGCCTCGGCGCGCCTGGGACAGGAGGCCTTTCGTGCGGCAGCCGATCCCGCGCGCTTTCCCGAGCAGCTCAAGGAAGGCCTGCGTCCGTGGCAGGCGCGCAAGGTTTATCAAGCGGCAGGTGGTGGTCCGGGCGGGGGAAGGGCTGGCCTGGGACCGGTTGTCGCGACGTCGAGTACCGCGCTGACGCCGGTGCGTGTGCCCACGGGTGACTACGATCCGTTGCTCGCCATGTCGTGGGCGCAGTTCGGACAGCTCGCGCGCGCATACCATCAGTGCCAGGGGACGGGCCAGCTCGAGGCGTTTCCCGGCGACGCCGCCGGCGTCTACGCGCTGTACGACAGCGAGCCGAAGATCGTGGCGCCTGAGCGCGACATCCTCGATGGCATCGACACGTCGATCCGACGACTGGCGCGCTTCGCGGCCGACGAGGAATCCGCGGTCCCGTCGATGGCGGCCGATCTGGCCGCGATCGAGGGGGCGGCGATGGACGCGCGCGACAGCTTCGACGCGCGCGCGCCGCACAAGACGCTCGGGTATCTGGCTCCGGGCCTCACGCGCGTCCGACAGCTGCGTGCCGCCGTGGCATCGAGCACGCTCTCGCCGAACGCGAAAGCCGAGCTCGTCTGGCGCCTCGATCGCAAAGCGCAGGATTTCATGAAGGCGCTTCAACTCGCCCAGGGCCTTGTCGTCCACGTCACGACCGACGATGGGAATGTCGTGCGCGGGCAGACCTTCACGGTCACGGCGCGGATGTTCAACACCGGACCGGAACCGATGCGCATCGACGCGGCCGCTCTCAATGTCCCACCTGGCTGGGCCGCCTCGCTCGGCAGCGGCGAGCCCGCCAGTCTCTCCTATAACCAGTCGGCGACGTACGTCTATAACGTGACAGTCGGCGACAACGCCCGCTATTCGCAGCCGTACTGGAAGCTGCGTCCGGGGGTGGACCGGTACGACATCGCGATCCCCGAGCACCAGACGCTGCCGTGGAGCCCGCCGGACGTCACGGCGACGGTCAATTACACCTCGGCAGGCGTGCCGGCGACGCTCTCCACTCCGGCCTACTACCGGTACGACGGTCCCTGGGTCGGCGGCGAAAAACAGAAAGTCGTCAACGTCGTGCCCGCGCTGTCGGTGAAGCTCACGCCGGATGTTGCCGTGGTGCCGCTGGCTTCCGGCGGGCAGAAGCGCGAGTTTCGCGTGACAGTAGCGAACAACGCCAAGACCGGCGCCGCCGTCGACGTCCGTCTGGAGGCGCCCTCTGGTTGGACCGTCACGCCACCGTTCACGACGATCACCTTCAGCGTCGAGGAAGAAGAAGTCACCGCGCAGTTCTTCGTCACCCCTCCCGCGCGGCTCCAGCCGGGACCTGCTGAAATCAAGGCCGTCGCGAGACGCGACGGGCAGGAATTCCGCGAGGGCTATCAGGTCATCGCGTACAACCACATTCAAGAGCGACACCTGTTCCATCCTGCGACGTCGGTCGTGAAGATCTTCGACGTCAGCCTGCCGCCTAACCTGCAGATCGGCTACGTGATGGGAACCGGCGACGAAGTCCCGCAGGCGATTCGGCAGCTCGGCGCGCGTCTGACGATGCTCGATCCGGACGAGGTCGCGTTTGGCGACCTGTCGCGGTTCTCGACGATCGTGTTGGGCATCCGCGCCTACGAGAAGCGCGCCGACGTGCGTGCGTACAACCAGCGACTGCTCGACTTCGCGCGTAGTGGCGGTCATCTCGTGGTGCAGTACAACAAGGTAGCGATGAACCAGCTGGGCGCGGGCGCGGCCGGTGGCGGACGAGGCTTTGGGTTTGGCAGTGAGATGCTGTTCGGTTCGCCTCCCGCCGGGGTCGCCGGAGCGGGCGCAGCAGTGCCCGGTGGTCGCGGACGCGTGGGCCGCGGCGGAGGTCCGCCGCCATCGAGTCCGTACGCGCCGTTCCCTGGTGGGGTGACGAGCAATCGCGTGTCGGTCGAGGAGGCGCCGATTCGGGAGATCGAAGCGGGCGCCGTGGAGCTGACGACTCCCAACCACATTACGGCGGCAGATTTCCAGGGCTGGGTGCAGGAGCGGGGCCTGTATTTCTTCGGCGCGAACGATCCGCGCTACACGGATTTGCTCGCGTCCTCCGATCCGTATCCAAACAATCCCGGCGAAAAGAAAGGCCTGCTGACGGTCGCGCAGCTTGGCAAGGGGACCTGGACCTACGTCGGCCTCGGGC
>JACQTH010000639.1 GCA_016210935.1 Acidobacteriota bacterium
CGGCTACCCGCCGTTTTCTTGGCCTGCACAAAAGATGGAGGAAGGCGGGCGCGCTTCCGTTATATATGTACGCGACTGCTCTCTTGAGGGCTCCGAACCTCTACCTCCGCGGGAGGGCATCATGGCCACGAATATCGTCCCGACGCTCCGGGCGGCGCTCCACCGCCTCGAGACCGAGAAGGCTCGTCTCGATCGCCAAGTCGCCGCCCTTCGGACGGCCCTCAGCGCCACTGGTGGGACAACGAGTCCGGTTCGACGTCGCAAGCCTATGAGCGCCGCGGACCGAAAAGCGATCGGTCGCCGGATGAAAGCGTACTGGGCGAAACGGAAGGCGCCGAAGAAGAAGTAGTCGCGGAGTAGCTCGGTGAGCCGCCCGAGAACTGCGGTCGACGACGACATCGATAAGTGCCTCACCGGTCGATGCATCGGCGGCCGCTACCCATGCCTCTGCCACACGTCGCTCAAGATCGGCCATGAGGAATTGCGCGTCGGTACCGCGCGCAAGACACGTCGCCGGAAACGACGCCCGAATCGCTGACGTACTGCCGGCGATCCGGACGGTTCCGCTGCTTGGGACATGAGAGCCGGTCGCGCCAGGTAGATAGCGAAGGACTTCGGCTCCTTCACGTGGCCGGTGTCTGCCGGTGCGGCCATGTCATGGCCGGTGGAGATGAAGTAGCACTTCCCGCCTGACCTGCCGCACCCGCAGAGAGACGGGAGTTTCCGCGCGGCCACATTCCCGCGTCTTCTTGGGTTCGTGCCGCGGCGCTAGCCTGCACCTGGTGCGTCGCTGCGGGCAGTGCTCTCCGACTTGGATGGCGACCGACCCTGACCGCGCCCGCCCGTAGCTCGTACCGCATGTTCTTTCGCTCTTTCCAACCCACATTCCATCAAAGGAGCCCCGTATGTCCACCCTTGTCTACGCCAACAGCAGCCTCGTCACCCGCGAACAGCTTCAGCACTTCCCGCCGCCCGCCTCGACCGCCACCTGGAAGCCGATCGCCCACTACGACTTGATCCAGGCGATCGACCGCCAGCTCGCGGTCCGCGACATCCGGATCGTCAAGGAGCAGTTCGCCGTCCAGCGCGAGGGCCTGCGGCTCTTCGGGGTCCTCGAGCTTGAGGTCGCCGGCCCCGAGCCCTCGAGCGAGTTCGGCTTCGCCATGGGCGTGCGCACCGCGAACGACCGCTCCGAAGCGCTCTCCATCGTCGCCGGCGCTAAGGTCTTCGTCTGCGACAACCTCACGCTCTCAGGCGACCTCATCGCCTTCCAGCGAAAGCACACGGTCGGCTTCGACCTGAACGCCGACATCTCCCGCGCGATCGACCGCTACCAGAGCTACCTCCAGGTCTTCCACCGCCAGCTCGGCGACCTCATGTACCGGCCCCTCGACGACACCGAGGCCAAGGTCCGGATCTTCGAGGCGTTCGCCGCGGAGATCCTGCCGATCCGGTTCTTCCCGGCGGTCGCACAGACGTACTTCAAGCCGGAGCCCCGGATGACGGACGTCGCGCCGAGGACGTACTGGGGCCTCCACAACGCCTTCACCCGAGCGATCCACCAGATGGCGCCCGCGCCAGCCTTCCAGGCGACCACGCGGCTCGGCAAGTTCTTCGGCCTCACGGCGCAGCCCCAACCCGGCGCGTAGCTTCCCGCTCGCCGTTCGGCAATCCTTTCTTCCAGCCTCTCATCGTTCTGATCAGAGGAGAATCCGTAACGTGACTATCGTTCGGTTCAATCAGTGGGAGGAGTTCATCGAGGAACTGAAAAGCAGTGCTCCCGACGACCGGGTGGTGCGTCTCACCTTCAGCACTCGGTACGACGCACGCGGGACAGCGCATCTCACCATGGTCGCCGGGTTTCTTCACCGGGAGACGATCGTCGAGTGCGTTCACCCCCTCGGCGTGCAGCCACAAGACCCGAGCAGTGATCGCGCGAAGACGCTTCGCGGGCTGCTCGAGGAGCGCAAGCGCTATCTCGAAGGTCAAGGGTACCTGGTCAAGCCCG
>JACQTH010000068.1 GCA_016210935.1 Acidobacteriota bacterium
CCGTATAGCGGTCCTAGGCCGTGCGATGAATCCAGGTCGAATTCGCTGAGACCGCGCGGATGCGCGGCGCGCACCGTGCGCCTGTGGCGACGAGCGGAGCGGGGCGTAGGGGTCCCCGCGAGCGAGGAGCTTGGCGGGGTGCAGGGGTCCCCGCCATCCAAAAGGGGAGCGGCGCGGGGCGTAGGGGTCCCCGCGAGCGACCGAGCCGGGGTCCGGGGCGGAGCCCCGGTCTAGTTGCTCCTGGGCGGAAGCCGACCCGACAAGCGTGCCCTGACAGCTGAGGCAGAAAAGGATGAGAGTGAGGCGAGTCATAGCCGCCTGGAGAAAAGGTGCGGGCCCGGCGGAGGTCCAAGGGCCTGAAAGCCGGCGTTACTCGACAGAGACGAGTTGGAGCATTTCGAAGTTCCCGGCGGCCAGCCGGAACGCGCGGATGTCCGGATCCGGCCGCCTTCGCGCGCGGAGCGCGCTTCGGCGAGCCTCGCCGAAGCCTTCGGCGGAGGCGGGGACGGCCGCCGGCGACACGATGAGGTGGATCAACGTGGGGTCGTTCGCCTCGGCCAGGTCGGTAGCCGACGGCACCGGCGGCGAGCCCGGATGCGAGTGATAGGCGCCGACAATCTCCTGCGCCGCCGCGCGGGCCTGTCGGAGCGCGGCGAAATGATCCTGCGGATCGATCAAGAACCGGGTTCGGCTGGCTTTGACGTTGCGCGCGGGCACGGCCCGTTCGATGGCGTTCCCGGTGCCGAGCAGCAGGCCGCAGCACTCTCGAGGAAAATCGGCGGCGGCGTGACGGGTGATCTGCTCCAGCGCCGAGCGCTTGATGATCACAGACTGCATTACCGCAGAAGTCAGGTGGCTTCCACCACCATGGCCACCCCCATCCCACCGCCCACGCACAGCGCGGCCAGGCCGTACCGTTGCTGTCGCTGCCGCAGGCTGTAAATGAGCGTCGTGAGGATCCGCGCGCCGCTGGAGCCGATTGGATGTCCGAGCGCCACGGCGCCGCCGTTCACGTTGACGCGCGCCGCGTCCAATCCGAGCTCGCGCGCCACCGCGAGCGCCTGCGCCGCGAACGCCTCATTAAGCTCCAGCAGTCCCAGCTGCTCCAGCCGGAGACCGGAACGCTGGATGGCCTTGCGCACGGCCGGCACGGGCCCCATGCCCATGATCATCGGGTCGACACCGGACACTGCGTACGACACGACGCGCGCGAGCGGCGCCTTGCCGAGCCGCTGGGCCCCGGCCGCCGACGCCACCACGAGAGCCGCCGCGCCATCATTGATCCCCGACGCGTTCCCTGCCGTGACCGTCCCGTCGTTCTTGAAGGCCGCCTTCAGCGCCGCGAGCTTTTCGACGGTGGTCCCGGCTCGCGGGTACTCATCCGTGGTCACGCGGCGAGGCTCGCCGCCTTTCTGCGGGACGTCGACCGGCACGATTTCGTCCGCGAACCGGCCCTCTGCGATCGCCTGCAGGGCGCGCCGCTGGCTCTCCGCAGCGAAGGCGTCCTGATCGGCGCGCGACACGGTATAGCGGGAGACGACTTCCTCCGCGGTCACGCCCATGTGACACGCATTGATGGCGCAGGTCAGCCCTTCGTGCAGCATGGAATCGATCGCCTGCACGTTTCCCATGCGGTATCCCCAGCGGGCTCCCTTCAGAATGTACGGGGCGTTGCTCATCGATTCCGCGCCACCGGCGACCACAAAATGCGCCGCG
Source organism: Acidobacteriota bacterium (assembly GCA_016210935.1). Classification (GTDB taxonomy): domain Bacteria; phylum Acidobacteriota; class Vicinamibacteria; order Vicinamibacterales; family JACQTH01; genus JACQTH01. The sequence continues at coordinate 1,717 of JACQTH010000068.1, forward strand.
CCCACCTTGATCGCTTCGACCGCGTGGATGACGGCTTGCAGGCCTGAACCGCAGACGCGATTGACGGTCTCGGCCGGCACTTCCACGGGGATGCCGGCCTTGAGGGCTGCCTGGCGCGCGACATTCATGCCCGCGCCCGCCTGCAGCACGCATCCGATGATGACGTCGTCCAGATCCCGCGGGTCGACAGACGCGCGGCGCACCGCCTCACCGATCACGACCGCCGCGAGATCGACGACGCCCAGATCCGTGAAGGCGCCGCCGAACGATCCGATCGGTGTCCGGCAGGCGCTCAGGATGACCGCCTCTTGCATCAGAAGACTCCAGGCTCCTTCTCGATGTGCAACTCGGGTTCCGTCGCCTGCCTGACCTGATCGATCGTCGTGTCCGAGGCGATTTCCCGGAGAACCAACCGGCCGGCGCTGACTTCGATGACCGCCAGCTCCGTCACGATCAGGTTGACCACGTTCATCCCGGTCAGCGGGAGCGAGCATTGGTTCAGGATCTTCGGCTCCCCGTCGCGCGTCGTGTGTTCCATCGCGACGATCACCTTTTTCGCCCCGGCGACCAGATCCATGGCGCCGCCCATGCCCTTGACCATCTTGCCGGGAATCATCCAGTTGGCCAGATTGCCGTCACGGTCGACCTGCATCGCGCCGAGCACCGTCAGGTCGACGTGGCCGCCCCGGACCATCGCGAACGATTCGGCGCTGCTGAAGTACGAGCACCCGGGCGTCTCGGTGACGGTCTCCTTCCCCGCGTTGATCAAGTCGGGATCCACTTCGGATTCAAGAGGAAACGGTCCGACACCCAGCATGCCGTTCTCGGAGTGAAGCGTTATCCGGATGCCGGGCGGGATGTAATTGGCGACCAGTGTCGGCATGCCGATTCCCAGATTCACGTAGTCGCCATCCTTCAGCTCGAGGGCGACCCGCCGGACGATTCGCTCGCGCTTGTCCACGTCAGTCCTTCCGCACCGTCCGCTTCTCGATACGCTTCTCGTACACCGCGCCCTGAAGAATGTAGCGGACGAAGATGCCCGGGGTCACGATCGCATCGGGATCGAGGGCGCCCGGCTCGACCAGCTGCTCGACTTCCGCGATCGTGACGCGCGCGGCCGTGGCCATCACCGGATTGAAATTGCGCGCGGTGCGCCGGTAGACGAGATTGCCGAGCCGGTCGCCGCGATAGGCCTTCACGAAGGCGAAGTCGCTGTGGAGCGGATACTCGAGCACGTACGAGCGGCAATCGATTTCCCGCGTTTCCTTGCCCTCGGCCACGATCGTGCCGTACCCGGTAGGGGTAAAGAACCCGCCGATGCCGGCCCCCGCGGCTCGGATTCGCTCGGCAAACGTGCCTTGCGGAATCAACTCGACCTCGAGCTCGCCGCTGATGAACTGGCGCTCGAACTCGCGGTTCTCGCCCACGTAGGTGGAGATCATCTTCTTCACCTGGCGCGATCGCAGCAGAATGCCGATGGCGAAGTCGTCGCTGCCGGCGTTGTTGCTGATGACGGTCAGGTTGCGCGTGCCGCGATGATGCAGCGCCTTGAGGAGGTTTTCCGGGACACCACAGAGGCCGAAGCCCCCGACCATGATCGTGGCGCTGTCCGGGATCATGGCGACCGCCTCCTCGGCGTTCTGCAGGACCTTGTTCACGCGTGGGGGCCCTCCGTCCCCATGATCTTATCTTCCGCCTGAAGGCGGAAGCTACGAAGAAGTAGCTGAAGGCGGAAGCCACGAGGAAATGGCTGAAGCCGCAACCACGAAGAACTCAAAGAAGCCGCACCGGCTTCTTCTTCGCGGCTTCCGGCTTCAGCCGGAAGATTTTCCGCGGCAAGCCGCGAGCCGGGAACCCCTTACTGCTCGTCGGCTTCAATGATCCGCGGTTCGGCACCGAGCCCGCTCACGAAGCGCTGCAACTGATCAACGGACGCCGCCGGCGCTCCCGGCTGAGGCATCAGCATCCAGAGTCGCGCCTTAAACAGATCGGGGTTCGCGTGGACAATGTCGCCCGCGTCCGTCACGAGGGGGTGGCCGGCGATAAACGTGAATCTGGGCGGGAGGCTCCGGGCCGCCGTAATGATATCGCGCTTCGCGGCGCCGACATCCGTCACGAGCGCCGATCCGGGAACGGCGTCGGGCAACTCGCGCAGGGCCGTGATGTTGCGGCTGGCATCGGATGCGAGGATCACCAGCTCCGCTTCGGACGCGATGACGAGATCGTCGGCGCCGACGTCGACGGCGTGCAGCACCATCGCGCGCTCCAGCACGTCGTTGTCGTCGACCCCGATGACCAGGCTCGCCGGCCATGTCCGCCGGGCAGCGAGCGCAATCGACCCGCCGACCAGTCCGAGGCCGACGATCGCGATTTTCGCGAACACCGGTGGACCGGTGCTCCCGATCGGCGCAGGGCCGGGCTGGATGACGGGCAGCCGCTGATTCACCGCGCCCAGCCGCGACGCGCCACCGGCTCCACACAGATGCTCCGGCCGATTGCCGGCGCGATGTTTCGGATCTCCGCCATCAATTCGTCGAACTGTGCCGGATACAGACTCTGCGCGCCATCGCTCAACGCGCGGTCCGGATCGCAGTGCACCTCGATGAGCAGTCCGTCCGCGCCAGCGGCAATGGCCGCGCGCGCCATCGGCACCACTTTATCGCGGCGTCCGGTGCCATGGCTCGGATCCGCGACGATGGGCAGATGACTCAGCTTCTTGACGACCGGGATGGCGGAAATGTCCAGCGTGTTCCGCAGGTAGCTTTCGAACGTCCTGATGCCGCGCTCGCACAGGATGACGTCCCGGTTGCCGCCCGCCAGGATGTATTCCGCGGACAACAACCACTCCTCGATGGTCGCCGAGATGCCGCGCTTCAACAGCACCGGCTTGGACGCGTGCCCCAGCTCACGCAGCAGCGTGTAGTTCTGCATGTTGCGCGCGCCGACCTGCAGGATGTCGGCGTACTTCTCCAACAGGTCGATCTGGCTGACATCCATCACCTCGGAAATGAGCTTCAGGTTGTGCTCGTTGGCCGCCGTCCGCAGCAGGCGGAGGCCCGCCTCGCCGAGCCCTTGAAAGCTGTAGGGGGAGCTGCGCGGCTTGAAGGCCCCGCCGCGCAGGATCTTCGCGCCGGCGCGCTTCACGGCGGCGGCCGTCGAGAAGACCTGCTCCTCGTTCTCCGCGGAGCACGGGCCCGCCATGACGATCACTTCGTCCCCGCCGATTCGGACCTCGTCTAGCTGGATGACGGTGCCTTCAGGCTTGAACTTGCGGTTCGCCAGCTTGAACGGCTCGCTGACCTTGACGACTTCGTAGACCCCGTCGAAGCTCTCGATGAGACTTCGATCGAGTGACGTGACGTCGCCGATCAGTCCGAGCACGGTCCTGGTCGTTCCGTCCACACGGTGAATCTTCACACCGTTCCGGACGAGGTATTCGGTGACGTGTTCGATGTGCGACTCCGGTGCGCCTTCTTCCATGACTACGATCACGGTTGTTCTCCATGCCGGCGCGTCCGGATCGGCGGCCGCACCGCTGATGTGACGCGTCTGGCTTTGCGTGGTGTCGACAATCATTGTGGCTCCTACGCGGGGACCACGCCCTTCATCCACCGCACGTATTGCTCAACTCGACCGGCGAGATCCGCCGCTTCCCGATGCTGGGCGATGACGTCCACCAGAGCACTTCCGACCACGGCGGCGTCCGCCCACTGGCCTATTTCGGTCACGTGTTCCGGTCGCGATACTCCAAACCCGAGCGCCACGGGCAATCCCGACTCGGCCCGGATCCGCGCGACCAGATCGCGAGCATCTCGGGCGACCGCGTCTCTGGCGCCGGTGACCCCCAGGCGTGAAATCGCGTAGAGAAACCCGCGACCCAACGTTGCGGCCCGCCGGATCCGCGCGGTCGTGCTCGTCGGGCTCAGGAGAAAAATCATGTCGATGTCCGCGCGGCCGAGCTGCTGCTGCAGCGCTCCGGCTTCCTCGATCGGCAGATCGAGCACGAGGACGCCATCGACACCTGCCCGCGACGCGCGCTCGATAAAAGCGGGCAACCCCATCCTCAGAATCGGGTTCGCGTAACTGAAGACCACGATCGGCGCCGCAATCTCCGGCCGCGTCCGATCGATCAGATCGAGAACGCCGGCGAGCGTCGTTCCCGCCGCCAGCGCGCGCTCCGACGCCCGCTGAATGACGGGACCATCCGCGAGCGGATCGGAGAACGGCACGCCGACTTCCAGCACGTCCGCCCCGGCGCGATCGAGCGTCCGCAGAATGTCGGCCGACACGCGAAGGGAGGGGTCCCCGGCCGTCACGTACGTCACGAGGCCGGTGCGATGCTGCCGGCGCAGCGCATCGAATGTGGAAGCAAGCCGCGACACTCTAGCCCCTCATCCCCTCATTCCCTCGTCCCTGGTCCCTCGTTCCCTCCGCTCAGCACCTTCGCCACACTCTGCACATCCTTGTCGCCGCGGCCGGAGAGATTCACGAGCATAATCTTGTCCCGGCCCAATTCGCGCGCGACGCGTGTCGCATAGGCCACCGCGTGCGCCGACTCGAGCGCCGGAAGAATGCCCTCGAGCTTCGAGAGTTGCTGAAACGCCTCCAGGGCATCTCGATCCGAGATCCAGGTGTACTCCGCTCGCCCCGTATCTCTCAGCCACGCGTGCTCGGGCCCGACCGCGGCATAATCGAGGCCTGCCGAGATCGAATGCGTGGCCTCGATATTTCCCGCGGCGTCCTGAAGGACGTACGTTCTCGTCCCTTGAAGCACGCCTGGTGATCCGCCGGCGAACCGCGCCGCATGTCGGCCGGAGACGATCGCTTCTCCGCCCGCTTCGACTCCAATCAGTCGAACGTCGCGGTCCTCCAGAAACGCATCGAAGATGCCGATCGCGTTGCTGCCTCCCCCGACACAGGCCACGATGGCGTCGGGAAGCCGGCCGGCCTGCGCGATGATCTGCTGTCGCGCCTCGCGGCCGATAATCGACTGGAATTCCCGCACCATCAACGGATACGGATGCGGCCCGAGCACCGACCCCAAGAGGTAATGCGTGTCGCGAACCGTCGCGACCCAATCCCGCATCGCCTCGTTGATGGCATCCTTCAGCGTCCGGCTGCCGCCATCCACGCGCCGGACGGTTGCGCCCAGCAGCTCCATCCGGAAGACATTCAACGCCTGACGCTCCATGTCCTCGGCGCCCATGTAGACGTCGCACGACAGACCCAGCAGCGCGCAGGCCGTGGCCGTGGCCACGCCATGCTGGCCGGCGCCGGTCTCCGCCACGATGCGGCGTTTGCCCATGCGCCGCGCGAGCAGGGCCTGGCCGAGCGCGTTGTTGATCTTGTGGGCGCCGGTGTGGGTCAGGTCTTCGCGCTTCAAAAAGATCCGGGCGCCGCCAGCGGCGCCGCTGAGGCGGCGCGCCTCATACACCGGTGTCGGGCGCCCGGCATAGTGATGCAACAGGTCGTCGAGCGTCTGCCGGAACATCCCATCGTCGCGCGCCGCGAGATACGCGGCCGCCAGCTCCTCTATTGGAGCGGCCAGGGTCTCCGGGACGTATCGCCCGCCGAAGGCGCCGTAGTAGCCGCGCTCGTCGGGATCGCGCCGGCCGCACGTTGTGACGATCTGCTGCGTCATAGATTCTCAGTATCGGTCTGGCGAACCGCCTCCATGAACTCGCGCAGGCGGCCGTGATCCTTCACGCCGGGCCGCGCCTCGACACCCGACGACACGTCGATCCCGTACGGCCGCACCGCGCGGATGGCGCTCTGCACGTTGTCGATCGTCAAGCCGCCGGCC
>JACQTH010000069.1 GCA_016210935.1 Acidobacteriota bacterium
CAGCCGGATCTGTCGAAATGGTTGAAGGAATGACGCCGGCGCCAGGCTCCGCGCCGCGATTTGCGATGCGGGGCATCCGCAAGGCGTTTGGCGCCACGATCGCCGTCGACGAAGTGGACTTCGCGGTCGCGGCAGGCGAGGTGTGCGCGCTGGTCGGGGAAAACGGTGCGGGGAAGAGCACGTTGATGGGAATCCTGTCGGGCGCCGTTCAGCCCGACTCGGGCGAGATGACGATCGAGGGGTCGCCATATCGGCCGAGCGGTCCGCTCGACGCGCGCCAGGCCGGGGTCGCGATGATCTATCAGGAGCTGTCGCTCGCGCCGCATCTCTCCGTGATGGAAAACATCCTCCTGGGCATGGAGCCGTCGCGTCGAGGGCTGGTGCGGTGGGAGGAGATGCGGCAGACGGCCGTCCGGGCGCTCGCTGCGTTGAATCATTCCGATATCGATCCCGACGCGCCGGTCGACTCGCTTTCGACCGCCGAGCAACAGCTTGTCGAGATTGCGAGAGCGCTGGCCGTCGGCTGTCGCGTCCTGGTCCTCGACGAGCCCACCAGCAGCCTGACGCGCGCCGACGCGTTGCGGCTGTTCGATCTGATTCGCGATCTCAGGCGCCAGGGGCACGCCATCGTCTACATTTCGCATTTCATCGAGGAGGTCAGGGAGGTCGCCGATCGATTCGTCGTGCTGCGCGATGGAAAAAAGATCGGGGAAGGCTCCACGGGGTCGTCGTCCGCTGAAGATATCGTCCGGATGATGGTCGGCCGGCGGGTGGACGACCTGTATCACCGGTCCGCGCGCCAGCGTGGCGAGGCGATTCTCGACGTCGACGTTCGGTTTCCGGCTGGTTCGTTGTTGCGCGCCGGCGAGGGGGCGGCGGCGTTTACTCTGCACCGCGGCGAGATTCTCGGGATCGCCGGCCTGCTGGGCGCCGGCCGCACGCACCTGCTGCGTGCCATCTTCGGTCTCGACCCCATCCGAACGGGGCGCGTCCGACTCGCGGTCCACACGGGTCCGTTTCCGCCGTACCGCCGATGGGAGCAGGGGATGGGCATGCTGAGCGAGGATCGCAAGGGCGAGGGGCTCGCGCTGGGTCTGTCGGTCGCGGACAACATCGCCCTCACTCGTCTGGACGGTCTGGGCCCGGCGCGCGCGGTTCTGCCGTCACGAAAACGAGCGGCTGCGACGAAATGGACGGACCGCCTGGGGATACGATGTCGTGACGTCGATCAGTCGGCCGCCGAGCTCTCGGGCGGCAATCAGCAGAAGGTCGCCTTCGCACGTCTGCTGCACCATGATGTGGACGTGTTGATCCTCGACGAGCCGACGCGCGGGATCGATGTGGGCAGCAAGGCGCAGCTGTATGTCTTGCTCGATGCGCTCGTGTCGGCAGACCGCCCGAAAGCGGTCCTGATGGTCAGCAGCTATCTCCCCGAGCTGCTGGGGATGTGCGATCGCATCGCCGTCATGCACCGCGGGACGCTCGGCCCCGCCCGACCGGTCGAAGCCTTCGACGAGCATCGGCTCATGCTCGAAGCGACCGGCGCGGCATGAGCGCGCGGAGGCTGATCGAAACAGGCGGCCCGGTTTTCGGTCTCGCGATCGTCTTCCTCGTCTTCACCGTTGTCATCGGCCCGCAGTTTCTTCGCCCCAACAACCTCGAGCTGATCGTCCGTCAGGCGGCCATCGTCTGCATGGCGGCGCTGGGCATGACGATGATCATCGTGTCGGCGGGGATCGATCTGTCTGTCGGATCGATCATCGCGCTGAGCACGGTCGCGATCGCTCTGATCCTGAATACCGGCGCGCCTCCGCTGGTGGCGGCGCTTGGAGGCATCGGGATCGCGGGGATCTGCGGTCTCGTCAACGGCCTGCTCATCACGACGCTTCGCGTCGTTCCGTTCATCGTGACGCTCGGGACCATGCTGTTGATTCGGGGCGCGGCGAAGGGGCTGGCGGACGAGCGCCGCATCGAGGCGCCGATGACGTGGCTGAACGATCTGCTGCGAACGGTCGAAAGCGGACGCGGCCTTGTGCTGCCGTCGGGGATCTGGCTGTTGATCGCGCTGTCGCTCTTCGTCGCCAGCGTGTTGCGGTACACGCGGTTCGGTCGCCATCTGTTCGCCATCGGGTCGAACGAGCGAACGGCGCGGCTGTGCGGCGTGCGGGTCGAGCGGTGCAAGGTGGCGGTCTACGCGTCTGGGGCCGCGCTGGCGGGTGTGGCGGGCCTCCTGCAGTTCTCGAAGCTTTCCGTGGGCGACCCGACCGTCGCGACCGGCCTTGAGCTGGACATCATCGCGGCGGTCATCATCGGGGGCGGCAGTCTGCTGGGAGGAAAGGGAACGGTCCTCGGGTCGGTCATCGGCGCGACGATCATGGCGGTGATCCAAATCGGGTCTGCGCAACAAGGTCTGCCGAACTGGGTGCAACAGATCGTGACCGGCGGGATTATCGTCCTGGCCGTGGCGTTGGATCGCTGGCGGCAGAAATCGAGCGTGTAGTCCCCAAACAGCCGCGCGCCGGGCATCTCGCGTCATGCCGGGAGCGTGCCCGGCGAACGGCCATTCCGATCGTCGCGCCCCCTTCGTCGTGCCTGTCCAAACAGCCGCGGGCGCCGGGCATCCGGCGTCACGCCGCGCGAGGCCACGCCGGACACCGCGCGGGACGACCGCTCCGGCCGCCTTACCGCGAGGGTCGCGCCGTCTGCGTTCGCTGCCGCGAACGCCGCTCAGTAAAACGCGCATTACGAGCTGAAGTCCGATCGGCGCTCCTCCTCGCGG
>JACQTH010000622.1 GCA_016210935.1 Acidobacteriota bacterium
GAAGGCGAGCGGGAGCAGGCGCGCGTCGCCCGCCCCGGGGCCGTACCGGCCCACATGCTTGACGCGAAACGCGAGCGTGAACGGCCGCGCGGGCATCCAATACCGGCGGTAATCGGCGATCACCGTCGCGAACGTGAGATCGCCGACGGTCGGCGCCAGATCGACTCGATACCGGCTGCCGAGAATCGGGCTCGTCGGCCCGACGAGCGCGGCATCGTAGACCAACGCCGCGCCCGTTTCGATGAGCCGGACCGGCCGCCCCGCGGTGCCGCCCTCGCGTGTCTCCTCGATCAGGCGCCCGCTCTTCGTATAGATGCTCGTGGTCGCGTCCCGACGAAACGTGATCGCGTGCACGGTCCCGGTGAATTCCACGCGCCGTGCGCGGCTGAAGGGATAGATCGCGATCCCGCCGACCTGTCGATGGATCTGCTGGAACACGAGGTCTGTGGCGATCACGCGTTGGTCGGCATTCGCTCCGCCCGATTCGCGTGAGGTGCGTGAAATGCCGATCCCGGAGGGCACCTGCTCGCCAAAGACGACCCAATTCCATCGCGAACGGCGGTTCAGATACGCCGTCTGCACCGCGAAGTCGCTCGACCGCTTCCCGACCTGCAGCGCAGTGTGCAGCGAATGCTCGCGCAGCATGTCTCCGAAAGACAATTGGACGCCGGCGCGCACGAACGTGCCCAGGCTTCCGCCGCCCGCGCTGAGGTACGGCTGCCCGATATCGTGGAGCGACAACCTGGCCTTGTACGGCTTGACGGTGACGCCTCCTTCCGCGAACACGCCGAATCCCGGTGTCCCGCTCTCGGCTGTCGCGCGCGGCTGGTCCGAAGACGCCCCATCCACAGGGCTCATCCTCGACGCAACCGCGGTCCCCGATCCGGCATCCGAGACGTGGAGCTGGAAGGCGCCGTGGCGATAGACACTGAACGCGATGCGACGGGCGCCGGCCGCCATCGAGAGCGCCGGGCTGATCGCGGTGATGCCACTGACGCCGCTCTCAACGTGGGTGATCTGAAAAAACTCGCCCGTCGGCACGTCGAGCCGATAGACGTTGCTGCATTCGTCGGGGTCGGCGACGAAGTAAAGGCTCCGTCCATCCGCGGACCAGTGGGGGTCGATATGCTTCGCGTCCGGAATGCCGGGCAGCTCGCGCATCGCGCCCGAGGCGAGGTCGAATGCGCCCAGGCGATATTCGCCAAACGTCAGGCTCTCGAGTGAGGAGGTGAAGCGGTCGGTCGCGAACGCTATGGTCCTTCCGTCCGGCGACCATGAGGGCTGCAGGTCCGCAAACGGATCGCTCATCAGCGCGCGCACGCTCCGGGTGTCGAGATCCACCACATAGAGGTCGCTCAGTCCGCCTTTCAACCCCGAGAACACCAGGGACTGGCCGTCCGGTGACCAGGAGGGACTGAAGACTTGATCCACGTCTTCTACGAGGATCTCCCTCTGCACCCGCCCGCTGCTCATCTCAATGATGGTGATCACCGGCTTCCCGCCCTGCACCGTCGCCAGCGCGAAACGGGTACCGGCTGGATCCCAGGCCCCGGCCGACGCGATGAACTGCAGGCTGTCGAAGTGCGGATCGGCAGCGGTTCGTACGAGTCGCCTTTTGACGGCGCCGGTCGACGCGTCCGCCAGGTACACGTCGATCGAGTACCGATCACGCTCTGAGAGAAAGACGAGTTCTTCGCCATCCGGACTGATCGCCGGGGCGACGTTGAGCCGACCGCCTCCGCCTCGTCTCGAGACGATAGGGGTCGCGCCCGGAATCTCTCCGGCCGCCGGAGGCGGGCTCCGCATCGTGTCGACGAGCGTCTGGTGCCAGTCCTTCGAAAGAGTTTTCGAGTCGATCTGCGTGACGGCGGCGATCCGACCGATGGCGCCGCCCTTCGCGCGCGATTTCAGGGCACGGACGACGACGTCCTCGCCGAAGCGGTCGGCGAGGTACGCCCACAGGGCCTGGCCGTATCGATACGGAAACCAGCGCGGCTCGTCGAGCTGCTCCAGCGTCGGGAGACGCGCATCCGCCACCGCGTCGCGCAACCACATCGCCGTGTGGGGATCGATGTGGCCCGCCGCCAGGTACTCGGCCATCCCTTCGAGAAACCACAGCGGCAGCGCCTCGATCGATCGACCGTGGGTTCGCAGGATGTCCCGCTGAAATGCGTGGACGAGCTCGTGTCCCAGCACGTGACTGGTCTCACCGAGCCCTGCGGCGAACGGCATCACGACGCGGCCTTTTTGATGCTCCGTCAGGCCGCTGACGCCTTCACCGATGAAACTCGAGACGATGGTCGTCTGAGTGAAGTGCGTATGGCTGGCATAGAGCACGATCGGCTGGCGCTCGCGGAATTCGTGATCGAGCGCCCGCGACAATCGGGCGTACCACCGCTCCGCGAGATGCGCCGCGTACGACACCGCCTCCTGCTCGGCCGGGTAGTAATAGATGTCGAAGTGGGGGGTCTGGAGGATTTGAAAGTCGAACTGCTCGTAGCGCACCTTGTTGCGCCCGAAGTACTGCGCGCCGGCGGAAACCGGCACGAGGAGGACGATCGCAAGCGATAGGGCGATGACGCGCGCAGCTCTTCCCATGGGTGCCCAGGCCGACAGCTCACGCATACCCGAGATTCCGCCTGGGGCAGAGGTCGAACCGGTTCGGCGTGAGAATAGGTCGTGAGTCAGAAACTTGAAGTCGGACGTCTAAAGTGTAGTCGGCCGACCAGGCTTGTGACTTCAGACTTCCGGCTTCTGACTACCCGAAGGGCTCTTACAATACTGTGCCGTCGTGCCGAACGCAACCCGCCAGGACCCCCGGTTCAGTCCCGCCCTGCTGACCGACCTCTATCAGCTCACGATGCTGCAGGCGTATCTCGAGGAGGGCATGACCGACGAAGCGGTGTTCAGTCTCTTCGTGCGGCGTCTGCCGAAAAGCCGCAACTATCTGCTGGCGTGCGGCCTCGATGACGCGCTGGCGTATCTCGAGCACC
>JACQTH010000655.1 GCA_016210935.1 Acidobacteriota bacterium
ACCAAGGGCTTTCGCGACGTGCTCGAGATCGGCACGCTGCGCATGCCGCGCCTGTACGATATCGGCTGGATGAAGCCGGTGCCGCTCGTCGAGCGCTACCTGCGCCAGGTGGTCGACGAGCGCATCGACGCCGCGGGCGTGGTCCAGCGCTCGCTCGATCCTGCGGACGCCGAGCGCGCAGTGGACGCGCTGCTCGCCGAGAAGGTCGATGCGATCGCGGTGTGCCTGCTTCACTCGTTTACCAACCCGGTGCACGAGCTGATGATCGGAGACATCATCCGCAGGAAGGCCCCAGGCCTGGCCTGTTCGATCTCTTGCGAGGTGCTGCCGGAGATCAAGGAATACGAGCGCACATCGACCACGGTCGTGAACGCGTACGTGATGCCGATCGTCGCTCACTACCTCAGGGCGCTTCGCATGGGCCTCGACGTAAAGGGCGTGCGCGCGCGGCTGCTCCTGATGCAGTCGAACGGCGGCCTCACCACCGACACAGCGGCTGCCAAGCGGCCGATGAACATTATCGAGTCGGGGCCCGCGGGCGGCGTCATCGGTGCGCAGGCGCTGGCGCACGCCAAGCACCTGCCAAAGATCATCACCTTCGACATGGGCGGCACAACCGCCAAAGCCTCGATCGTCGAAGACGGCGAAACGACGCGCGCGGCCGCGTATTCGGTCGGCGCCGGCGTCTTGACCGGCTCGCGCCTACCCAGCGGCGCCGGCTACACGCTGAAGGTCCCCGCGATCGACCTCGCCGAGGTTGGCGCGGGCGGCGGCTCGTATGTCTGGATCGACACCGGTGGCGCACTTCAAATTGGCCCCGAGAGCGCGGGCGCCGCGCCCGGCCCGGTCTGCTACGACAAGGGCGGTGCGGTGCCGACGGTCACCGACGCGAATGTGCTGCTCGGCTACCTCAATCCAAAGAACCTCGTCGGCGGCGCGCTCCTGCTCAACGCAGACAAAGCGCGGCGCGTGTTTGCGGAGCGCATCGCGCGGCCCCTGAGCATGACAGTCGAGCAGGCAGCCTATGGTGCTCACCAGATCGCCGCCTCGAACATGATGCGCGCGATCCGCGCCGTGTCGACCGAGCGCGGGCGCGACCCGCGTGAGTTTGCGCTATTCGCCTTCGGTGGCAACGGACCGTTATTCGCTTGCGGAATCGCCGGCGCGCTCGGCATGAGCCGCGTGGTCGTGCCGCCCTCGGCCGGCTTGTTTTCCTCGTTCGGCCTGCTCTATGCCGAGGTGGAGCACCACTACGCACGCACGTTCCGGCGGCTGCTGCGCAAGGCCGACCTGGGCGAGATCCAGCGCGCGTGGGACACGCTAGCACGGCAGGCGCTCGAGCAGCTCGCGGTGGAAGGATTCGCCGGAGAGCGAGCGCGCTTGCGCCGCTCCGCGGCGCTGCACTACCAGGGCCAGACGCATGAGCTCACCGTGCCCATGACCGACGGCCCGCTCGACGCGAAGATGGTCGCCCATCTGGAGGAAGCTTACGGCCGGGAGCACGAGCGGACCTACGGCCACCGCGCGGGTCCCGAGGAGCCGGTCGAGCTGGTATCGATCCAGGTTGTCGGACAGGGCATCCGCCCCGGAGCGAGCGTTCCCGAGCGCGTGCGCTCGAGCCGCCCCGAGCCTGAACCTCCGCCGCCGCGGCTGGCCTGGTTCGGCCAGGCGCACGGCTGGGTCGAGACGCCGATCCTGCGACGCTCTGACCTGTCCACACTGCGCGTCGGCCCACTGATCGTCGAGGAGTACGACGCAACCTGCGTAGTTCCGCCCGCCGCGAGCGCGGCCCTCGACACCGGCGCCAATATCGTGATCGAGCGGGTCGCCGGCAGCGCATGGCAGTAGCCTGCACGCAAGCCCCGCTGGTGGGTCTCGATCGAACCCTCTATACTTCCGCCGTCGTTGATCCCGAGGTGTTGCGCCCATGATCGAAGACATGTATCGCGTCCGCACGCCGAATTCGGCAAAGCTGTACGCCGAGGCCTGCCGCGTGCTGCCCGCCGGCCTCACTCACGACTCGAGGGCCTTGTCGCCGTATCCGATCTACGTTTCGCGCGCAGAGGGGCCGCGCAAGTGGGACGTGGATGGCAACGAGTACGTCGACTACTACGGCGGCCACGGAGCGCTGCTTTTGGGACATTGCCATCCGAGGGTTGTCGAGGCTATCCGGGACCAAGCGGCGCTCGGCACCCATCCGGGCGCCGCGCACGAACTTGAGGTGCGCTGGGGGCGGCTCGTGCAGCGGCTCGTTCCGTCAGCAGAACGCGTGCGCTTTACCAACTCGGGCAGCGAGGCCTCGCACCTCGCGCTGCGGCTCGCGCGCGCGTACACGGGCAAGTCCAAGATTGTGCGCTTCGTCGGTCACTTCCACGGCTGGCACGACCAAGTGGCCTCCGGCTCGATGTCGCACTTCGATGGTTCGGTGCCTGCCGGAATCCCGGCGTCGCTCGCCGCAGAATCGATCTTGCTGCCCGCCGACGACCCTGCCGCCGCTGTCCAGACGCTGCAGGCGCGCGACGACATCGCCGCGGTGATCCTCGAGCCCTCGGGGGCTTCCTGGGGCCAAGTGCCGCTGCCCCCCGGCTTCCTCGCTGCGCTGCGCGGAGCAACGCATCGGCACGGCGCACTCCTTGTCTTCGACGAGGTGATCACAGGCTTTCGCTGGGCGCCCGGTGGCGCACAGGCGCGCTACGGCATCCTTCCGGACCTCACTGTGCTCGCCAAGATCCTCGCCGGAGGGCTCCCCGGGGGCGCGGTCGCCGGTGCCAAGGAGATCCTTGATCAGCTCGACCCCGTCGCCGCAAGAGCCGCCGGGCACGAGAAGATCGGCCACCAAGGCACCTTCAACGCCAACCCGCTGTGCGCGGCCGCTGCGGTCGCTACCCTCTCGATCGTAGGGAACAGCGACGCCTGCGCGCGCGCCGAAGCGACAACGCAGCATTTGCGCGAAGGCTTGCGCGGCATCCTCGTCGAGGAAGACGTGCCCTGGAGCGTCTACGGCGAGGCGTCCGGATTTGTCATCTTCCCGAATCCGGAGCGCCTGCCGCTCGACCCGGCGAGCTTCGATCCGCTGCGCCTTGGCTTCAAGGGGCTGAAGGGCTCGCGCGACCCGGAACTCGTCAACCGTCTGCGCATCGCGATGCTCGCGCGCGGCGTCGATCTCAACGGCGCGCCCGGCGGGCTCGTGTCCGCGGCGCATGGCCCGCGTGAAGTCGCACAGACACTGGAAGCGTTCCGCGATGCGCTGCGCGCCCTAAAAGTCGCGGGCGCGATGCGCGCGGCCGTGTCGGCCGCGTAGGCGGCTTCGTCGCGGGCGTACCGCGGCGACGGCCGGCGGTTTTGTATCCCAGCGCGGCGCCGGGAACCCCGCCTCCCGGCATCTGCTCAGATCTTCGACAAATCCAAAGTGGAATGCGCGAACAGCTCCTCGGGTGCCACCGTGCGCACGGACAGGCCTTGCTCATGGTGATAGCGCGAAAACGCCTCGAGGGTCTTAAGATTCTCTTCCAGGCCGTACGGCCAGAAATCCTCGCCCATCACCCGGCGCGTCTCATTGTAATGGTCGATCGCCCAGGGCAGGGTTGCCGCCAGTTGCCCTATGTCGTTCAACTCCGTGAGGGCAATGTTCTTGGCGGCCAGGAAAGCTTTATAGACGTTTACCGGCAACCATGGGAACTGCTCGACCAAGGTCTTGCGGATGCCTATAAGATGCATGATAGGGAAGAAGCCCGTGCGTCGGAAATAATCCTGCTCCACTGTCTTGAAGTCGGGATACAGTCGCCCGACGTTCGATACCCCCCGATCGAAGCAAGACGGCGCGCGCGCGGAGAGCATCGCATCGATCTCCCCCTTCTCGAGCATGCCGGATAGCGTCTTGTCATCGGGAACCTGCTGCAGGTCGATGCCCGGGGGCAGCTTGATCGGGGAGCGCTCGTCGCGACCCGGTTGCTCTATGCCGCCGCGACGCCAGTGGATCTCCTCGGGCCCGATGCCAAAGTCATCTTTGAGCATGCCGCGGATCCAGACGTTCGCGGTGATCTGGTACTCGGGGACGCCGACCGTCCGACCGCGCAAATCCTCCGGCGTGTTTATGCCTCGATCCGTGCGAATGTAGATGCCGGAATGACGGAACACGCGCGATACAAACGCGGGAATGCCGATATACGCATTTCCCCCGCGTGACACCGTCACCGCGTAACTCGACAGCGAAAGCTCGGCTACGTCGAATTCCTGGAACTTGATCGCCCGGTGAAAGCACTCTTCCGCGTCGAGCGCGAGCGGCACGACATCGCAGCCTTCGATCGGCGCGCGTCCGGAAAATATGGCCTTGGTGCGATCATAATCCTTCACTGCTAGCGTAAGCGGAACCTTGCGCATGATTTCTCTGTCCTCCCGTTCAATTGTGCGATGCGGCATCGCGTACCGCGCTGCTGAAGATTGCTTTCTGGCGAAAGATGCGCTGAAACGCCCTCAAGCCCAAGTTGACGCCAATAGCGTTGCCCTGTATATACTAACGGTGAATTCCTGGAGGGGGGGCCATCCGCAGACTTGAACTCGTGAACGCGATGTGACGCCCATTGCGTTTCAACAAGAGATCGCGCGCTCCGGAGAGTCCCGCGTTTGTGGGCTGCCCATATCCGGCCCGGCCTTCGTGTGACTCACTCGAGCCTGAACATACCCTAACGTGCAATCTATCGAGGAGGTAAGAGGCGATGGCAACATATGAACTTTTTGTCGTCAAGGACTTGGGTGAGCTTAAGCAGGATGAGGAAACCATTGTCGAGGTGAGGAACATGGCGACCGTGGAAACAAGGAGGGTAAGGGCCATTCTCAGCAGTTCGCCAAAAAAAATGCCCGACGCTGATACATTATGGATCAGGTGGCAAAGGGGCTACAAGCATCCTGACCCGTGGGCAATCAGAATAATAGAAGACCTGGGTTCGCTAACCGAATCGCTAGTGGAAACCTGAGAACATGGAACCGCCGTTCCTGAATCATTGAAATCGCTAGAGGTGTCCATCAAACAATATTGTTGAGAACTGTTTTGTCTTCCGACGAGAACCAGCAAAGGAGAAGAAATGCCTTTCCCACATGACAGCATGCGTGAGCTACTTACTGACCTGGAGAAAGAAGGGGAACTGCTGCGGATAACAGATGAGGTCGACTGGAATCTGGAGGCGGGGGCCATAACCCGGAGGGCGCTGGAACTGGGCGGGATAAGAAGCGTGAAGGAAGGCGGACAGCCGGCGCTATTGTTCGAGAAGGTCGAGGATTACCCCGCTGGCTTCAGGATGTTCGGGAATATCCTGGGCAATCTGAAGCGAGTGGCCATGGCATTCGGGCATCCAAACCCGGATAAGGTGACCTGGGTCGAAATGCAAGACCTTTTCTTGCGCGGCCAGGAACACGCGATCAAGCCGAAGGTGGTGAAGGACGCTCCCTGCAAGAAAAATAAGGTTATGGGCGCTGAATGTGACCTGTACAAATTCCCGGCACCGATGATTCACGAAGGCGACGGTGGTCGCTACCTGGGCAGCTACCACCTCACCTGTACTCAGGACAAGACCAGTAACTGGGTCAACTGGGGCATGTACCGTTTCATGATTCACGATAGAAGAAGCCTCGGCGCCCTGTTCGTCCATGGCCAGCATGGGCCGGATATGTACTTCCATCAGTATGAAGCCAATAATGAGCCGATGCCATGCACCATCGTCATCGGCGCTGACCCCTTGTCCTCCTTCGCCGCCGGCACGGTCCTACCCACTGGTATATCTGAGATGGATGTTGTCGGTGGGTGGCGTGGAAAGCCCCTGGAGTTGATAAAGTGTGAAACCAACGACCTCTATGTGCCGGCTTCATCGGAAATCGTTATCGAAGGAGTCATGCTTCCCAAAGTAAGAGCTTGGGAAGGCCCCTTTGGTGAATACACCGGTTTCAGAGCCTCTCCCCGAGACTTGCGTCCTGTTTTCGTCGTCCGCTGCATCACCTGGCGCGATGACCCGATCATGACCATGAGTAACATGGGGTGGGGTGTTTCCGAAAGCAGCATCTGCCACGCCATCGCCCGGGCTGCGACCTACAAGAAGCTAT
>JACQTH010000656.1 GCA_016210935.1 Acidobacteriota bacterium
AATGACGGCCCCGACACGACGATACCTTTCCAGAACCGCGGGTGCCGGGTGCCCATAGCGATTGCCGCGCCCGGCGCTGACGATCGCAACCGTCGGCCGGACAGCCGAGACGAACTCCCACGAGCTCGATGTCAGGCTTCCGTGATGCGGCACCTTCAAGACTCGCAGCGACGCGCGAGGAATCCGCCTTGCCAGATCCCGCTCGACTTCCCTGCCGATGTCGCCCGTCAGCAGCACGGAGACGTCGCCGAACGACACGTCCACGACGAGCGAATCGTCATTCCGGACACGCTGGCGCTCCCATTCGGGCGCAGGGGGATGCCACAGCGTGAGACGCGCGCCGGCAACTCGCAATCCATCGCCGGCGCGCAGCGTCCGCCACGCGATCCCCCTCTCCCGTGTCTGGCCCCTCAGCGCCATGAGCGCCGGATGCCGGGGAACAGCCACGCCTTCCCAGACCTCGTGGACGTCGAAGTTGCGCACCACGGCGGGCGCGGCGCCGATGTGATCCGGGTCGCCGTGCGTCAACGCCAACCGCTCCACACGGGTGATACCCAGCCCCCAGAGCGCCGGGGAGACGACGCGCTCACCAAAGTCGTAGTCCCCGCGTGAGACGACCCCCCCGGTGTCGACCAGCAGGTTCTGGCCGCCGGGAAGTCGCAGAAGCGTCGAGTCGCCCTGGCCCACATCTATGAACGTCACCCGCATTTCGTCGGTGCCGGCTCCGGCGGAGCCGGGGTTGATCACAATCCACACCACCACCAGCAGCGGGACCACCGCGCTCGCGAAACGCACCGGGCGCAGTCGTTCCAGCATCACAACATCGTGACCCCGCGATCGTGACCAGAGCGCGAGAGCCCACGCGAGGTAGTAGCCGCACAACAGCCAGACCGGCGGTGGCACGACGCGCATCGACAACCACGGTGCGACGTCGACGAGCGCGGCAGTCCTGACGAGACCGCCCGCCCCCACATGCGCGGCATACCCAACTCCAAGCGCCGGAACCCCGAGCTTCCCTGGGAGCGCCTGCAACGCGATCGCCGCCAGGCCCGCGCACTGAGCCAGCGCCATCAGAGGAATCGCGGCGAAGTTGAGGATCAGGCCGGCGAACGTGACGCGCGCAAACAACGACGCCCCAATCGGCAGCAGCGCCAGTTCGGCCGCAAGCGACGCCGCAAAGAGCGCGCAGCCATTACGCCAGACCAACGCGCTGATTCGAGATGGACGATCCCTTTGCCCACGCGCATCGCCATGGCAATCTCGGGAATCGGAGGACCGTTCGATGAGGCGCATCACATGCGGCACGCCCAGTACGATGCCGAGCGTCGCGCCAAAGGTCAGCATGAATCCCGCGTCGACCAGCGTGAGCGGCGACCCGCACAGCATGATCGCCGCCGCCGTCGCCAGACCGTTCAACGGCGAGGAGTGGTGATCGAAGATTCGCGCCGCCAGATAGACCATCGCCATCATCGTCGCCCGTGAGACAGACGCGCCAGCGCCCGCGATATACGCGTAGCCGACGAGCGCCACCATGGTCAGGACGACGGCCGGTCTTGCCGCCAGGCGCGTGACGCGTCCCATGGTCAACAGGATGGCGACAAAAATCGCGATGTTCCCGCCTGAGATCGCGATGACGTGATACGTCCCCGCCTCCTGCAGCCGTCGTTCGATATCGGCCGACAACCCGGCGCGGTCCCCGATGATGATGGCCGTCACGATCGCCGCGGATTGCGCGTTCCAACCCCCGACCGTTCGGTCAATCGCTTGGCGCACGTAGGTCCGGGTAGCGGAGGCGACCTCGGCGTACCAGGGACCGTTGGAGACACACTCGATGAGGGCCGCGCTCTTCACGAACCCTGAAAGCGGTGCCCCGCGACTTGCCTGCCAGCGCTCACGATCCGCCACCGCGAAGTTGTGATACCGGGTCGGATATCGGAGAAGGATCGGGGCTCGTACACGCCGACCCGCTCGCCACTGAGCCAGATGGCCGGGAGCCAGTGATCCGCCGACGGCGACGGCGATCGAGCCGGATGTGTCGGATGAGAAGCCTTCGAATCGGATGTGAGCCGCGCTCAATCGGAACGTCGCTCCTGCCTCTGACGCCGCCGCGTCCGACAGAAGGATTCCGTCGACGATGAAGGGAGTATCGGGATCGGACGTGCCTTGCCGCGCGGCCACATCGTCGAAGAACCGCCGCACGGGCGGGTTCACCGCCTGCTGCAGGGCCGAAGACGCCAGAAGGTAACCGGCGCCGGCGAACCCGAGCCCGATCGAGGCCACCAGCGTCAGTTGGCCCCGCCGGGCGAACGCACACGCGCCCGCCAGCCAGGCAAGGGCGAGCAACAGCAGGACGCCCCACTGCCCGCGATCGAGATCGAGCGTGCCGGCAGCCGCTCCGGCCAGAACGCCGAGCGCCGGTATCCAGGCGGGGTGCGACACGCCACGCGCGGAGCAAAGAGCGAGCCGGAAAACAGACTGCCCGCAGGAACGCGCGAATACAGCAGTTCGCCCGCATAAGGCATCAAGGGGACAGTCCCTTTGACCACAGGAGTGGCAAAAACTGCGTACTCGCCGGGGATATCAGGTGGCAGGAATTGATCGGTGTGTTTCCTGGGGTCAGGGGTCGGGGATCGGAACGCGTCATATCCGACCCCTGTCCCCCGACCCCGGGCCCCTAGATTTTCTGGGCGATCCCGGCGTAGTAGTCCTGCAGCGCGCGGACGTCGAGCCCCTGTTCGCGGAGCGTACGAATCGCGCTGACCAACGCCGCCGCCCCGGTCAGCGTCGTGACGCATGGCACCCCATGCATCATCGCGGCGCGGCGAACCGTCCGGTCATCGAAGAACGACTCACGGCCGAGCGGCGTGTTGATGACGAGATCGATTTCGCGGTTGACGAGATGGTCGGCGACATGTGGCCGTCCTTCGTTCACCTTGAACACCGTGTCGACACGCAGGCCGTGGGCGCGCAAGAACGCGGCCGTGCCGCGTGAGGCCAGAAGCCGGAATCCGAGATCGGCCAGCTCGCGCGCGATCTTCACCAGCGGCGGCTTGTCATCGTTGTTCACGCTCACGAACGCCGCCCCCTGAAGCGACAGCCGTTGACCGACCGACAACTGCGCTTTGGCGAACGCGCTTCCGAAGCTCGACGCGCCGCCCATGACTTCTCCCGTCGATTTCATTTCGGGACCGAGCAGCGTATCGACGCCTGGGAATCGCGCGAACGGAAACACCGGCGTCTTGACGAACACGCCCGCCGGCTGCAGGTCTTCGAGCAGTCCCAGCTCCGGCAGCGTGCGGCCGACCATCAGCTGCGCGGCGACCTTGGCCAGCGGGATGCCGGTCGCCTTGGACAGATACGGCACCGTTCGCGACGCACGGGGATTGGCCTCCAGCACGTACACCGTCTCGTCCTTGATGGCATACTGCGCGTTCATCAACCCGATGACATTCAACTCGCGCGCGATGCGCCTCGTATAGTCGCGGATGCTCACCAGGTGGCGCTCCGGCACGATGTAGGGCGGCACGACGCACGAGCTGTCTCCCGAGTGAATGCCCGCCTCCTCGATGTGTTCCATGATGCCGCCGATCACGACGTTGCCTTCGGCGTCCGCCACCGCGTCGACATCGAGCTCGGGCGCATCTTCCAGAAACTTGTCGATGAGCACCGGATGCTCGGGCGAGGCCTCGACGGCCGTCGTGATGTAGCGGTCCAGCACCGCGGCGTCATAGACGATCGCCATCGCGCGGCCACCCAGGACGTACGACGGGCGGACCACGACGGGATAGCCGATCGAGTCAACGACCTGGCGCGCCTCCGCCCGCGACGTGGCGGTGCCGCTCGCCGGTTGCGGAATACCGAGGTCCCAGAGAAGCTTCGCGAAGCGCTGCCGATCCTCGGCGAGATCGATCGAATCCGGGGATGTGCCGAGGATCTTGACGCCGGCCGCCTGCAGCGGCAGCGAGAGCTTCAGCGGGGTCTGGCCGCCGAACTGGACGATGCACGACACCTCCGCCCCCTCGCTGCGCTCCCCCTCGATGATCGCCATCACGTCCTCGAAGGTCAGCGGCTCGAAGAAGAGGCGATCGGTCGTGTCGTAGTCGGTCGAGACGGTCTCGGGGTTGCAGTTGATCATCACCGTCTCGTACCCTTCGTCGCGGAGCGCAAACGCGGCGTGACAACAACAGTAATCGAACTCGATACCCTGTCCGATACGGTTCGGGCCGCTGCCGAGAATGATGGCCTTGCGCCGCTGACCTGGGCCCGACTCGTCCACGCGTTCGTACGTGCTGTACATGTACGGCGTGAACGACTCGAACTCCGCCGCGCACGTGTCGATTCGCTTGTAGACCGGCTTCAAGCCGGCTTCGAGCCGCTGCGCGCGCGCTTCGGCCTCGCTGACATCGACGGCCGCGCCAATCTCCGCGTCGCTGAAGCCCGACCGCTTGAGCGTGCGCAGCAGCTCCGGCGAGAGCTCGCGAAAGCCCACGAGCGCCAGCTCTTTGCGCAGCTCGACGAGCTCGGCGAACTGTTCGAGGAACCAGGGATCGATGTGCGTCAGCCGATGGACCTGCTCGATGCTCCACCCCCGCGCCAGCGCGCGGAAGACCGCCCAGATCCGCCGGTCGGTCGGCACCACGAGCTTTCGCTGAAGCGAGGCCTCGTCTTCTTCGTCGGGCGCGGCCGGCTGCGTCAGAATCAGGCCATCCTTCCCGAGCTCGAGCGACCGAATGGCCTTGAGGAACGACTCCTTGAACGTCCGGCCGATCGCCATCGCCTCGCCCACCGATTTCATCTGGGTCGTGAGCGTGCGATCGGCCTGGGGAAACTTCTCGAAGTTCCACCGGGGGACCTTCACGACGACGTAGTCGATCGTCGGCTCGAACGACGCCGGCGTCAGCCTCGTGATGTCGTTCGGGATCTCGTCGAGGTGATAGCCGAGCGCGAGCTTTGCGGCGATCTTCGCAATCGGGAAGCCGGTCGCCTTGGAGGCGAGCGCCGACGAGCGCGACACGCGCGGGTTCATCTCGATCGCGACCATGCGGCCCGTCTGCGGATCCACCGCAAACTGGATGTTCGATCCGCCGGTCTCGACGCCGACGCGGCGGATGATGCGCCGCGCCCAATCGCGCATCCGCTGGTATTCCTTGTCCGTCAGCGTGAGCGCCGGCGCGACCGTCATGCTGTCGCCCGTATGAACGCCCATCGGATCGATGTTCTCGATCGAGCAGATGACGACAAAGTTGTCCGCCTTGTCGCGCATCACTTCGAGCTCGAATTCCTTCCAGCCGATGACGGACTCTTCGATCAGAATCTGGTGGACGGGGCTGAGCTCGAGCCCGCGCCGGGCGACGTCCCGGAACTCCTCGATGTTGTAGGCGATGCCGCCGCCCACGCCGCCCAGCGTGAACGAGGGCCGGATGATGGCCGGAAACCCGACGGTCTTGACCAGCTCGAGCGCCTCTTCATACGAGCGCGCCAGGCCGCTGACCGGCACGTCGATGCCAATCGACTGCATCGCATCGCGAAACCGGAGCCGGTCTTCGGCGACCCTGATCGCGTCCACAGACGCGCCAATCAGCTGCACGCCGAACTTCTGGAGCACGCCGTGCTCGCCGAGCTCGACCGCGAGATTCAAGCCGGTCTGCCCGCCGACCGTCGGCAGGATGGCGTCGGGCCGCTCCCGTTCGATCACCAGGCTGAGGAACTCGCGGGTCAGCGGCTCGACGTACGTCCGCTCCGCGATCTCGGGATCCGTCATGATCGTCGCCGGATTGCTGTTGACGAGGACGACCTCGAGTCCTTCGCCGCGCAGCGCTTTGCACGCCTGCGTGCCCGAGTAGTCGAATTCACAGGCCTGACCGATCACGATCGGCCCCGATCCGATGACGAGGACCTTTTTGAGATCGGTGCGGCGCGGCACCTAGCGGCTCTCCATCGCGTCGATAAACTCGCGGAACAGGTAGTCGGCGTCGTGCGGACCCGGCGACGCCTCCGGATGGTACTGGACGCAGAAGATCGGTCGGGTCCGATGGCGGAACCCTTCGAGCGTCCCGTCGTAGAGATTGAGGTGTGTGACCTTCACGTCGGACGGCAGCGTGTCCGGCGCCACCGCGAAGCCGTGGTTCTGCGACGTGATCTCGACGTGCCCGGTGTCGAGCTGTTTCACGGGATGATTCGCGCCGCGGTGTCCGAACTTCAATTTGAACGTCTGCGCGCCCATGGCCAGCGCCATCAACTGATGGCCCAGGCAGATGCCGAACACGGGCAGGTTGGCGTTGAGAATGCCGCGGACGTTCTCGATGGCGTACGGGAGCGCGGCAGGATCCCCGGGACCGTTGCTGAGGAACACCCCGTCGGGTTGGGTCGCGAGCAGATCCGAAGCGGGCGTCGTCGCCGGAAAGACTCGAATCTGACAGCCGTACGCGGCGAGGCGTCGCAGGATATTCCACTTCAACCCGTAGTCGTACGCGGCGACCGCCAGCAGGCGGCTGGCCTGCTTTTGAGGCGGCAGCAAGAGCTCGCTCACCGTGGGGTCGCTGGCCGCCGGCGGCGCGGCCGGCCAGTCGAACGCCTGCGCCGTCGTCACGCCGCTGACCAGGTCCGATCCTTCCATCGACGGGATCGTTCTCGCCTTCTCGATGAGGTCTGCCGGATCACCCTGGCCCGTCGCGATCACTCCACGCATCACGCCACCTGACCGCAACAGACGCGTAAGGGCACGCGTATCGATCTCTCCGATAGCCACGATGTTGTGCTGAACGAGATAGTCGCGCAGGCTGCCGCTCGCACGCCAGTTGCTGGCGATCGGCGACGGCTCCCGCATGATGAACCCGGCGACTTTCGGCGTGCCAGATTCGGTGTCACCCGGCGCCACGCCGTAATTCCCGATGTGCGGGCAGGTCATCGTCACGATCTGCCCGGCGTAGGAGGGATCGGTCAGCACCTCCTGGTACCCGGTCATGCTGGTGTTGAACACGACCTCCCCACCGGTTTCGCCGAGGGCGCCGGCGGCCGTGCCTTCGTACCAGGTGCCGTTTTCAAGTGCCAAGATGGCTTTCATGAATCGAAACAACGATCCGCTTTCAGTAGCGCCGCACCGGGTCAAGCGATGCCGTCACGCTATGCCGCACCCCCGATTCCACGCGTACTGGAGAGGACCAGCGATAGTAGCCGGCCAACTCGAGGCCGACGCGATGTGATCCCGCGGCGACATCGGTCAGGACGAGCGGCGACACCCCGACGGCCCGGCCGTTCAGGAAGACCCGCGCGCCGGCTGGCCGGGTCTGCACCGCGAGCGTGCCGGCGCTGCCGGCGGCGATTGCCGGACCGCGTGCTCGGTCGCGTGATCGTGCCGGCGCAGAGCTTCCGGGTGCGCGTTGTCTGCTTGGCTCCCCTCGTCGCAGCGGCGGTGTCTCGTTCGTCTTCGCACTCTCGGCCGGGTCACCATCGATCTTCTGAGGGCTCGGCGATTCGACGCTGGCCGCGGCCCCGTCGATGACCGTGCCGTCCGTCCATGCTCGCAGCGGTGCCGGCGTCGTCGGTCCACGTTTCGTCGCTGGATCGGCGACGATTCCAGGCATCGGAATGCGCCGAGAGACGGTCGTGATTCCCACGCCGTATCCGGCAGCAAAACTCATCGCCGCAACCAGAACGGCCGCACTCGTGAGCCACACGAACGACACGCGATGCGTGTGAGGTTCAGGCGGCTCGGGCGCGGGCGCTGCGGCGCCGCCGATCACGAGGTTGTCAACCTCGGTCGAACCCGACTCTACGGTCGTAGCGCAGACCTCAAGCCGGGCCGCCGACGGTGCGTCAGTTCGAGTCGATGGAATCGCCGCGGGCGAAGACGCCGCAACCGCTAGAGCGTCGACGAACTGCATGGCCGTCTGGTGACGCTCGTGCGGATCGACAGCCAGTGCCTGCGACAGGATGCGCTGCACGTCAGGCTCCAGCGTCGGCGCGGACGCAACGAACACCCCCTCGCCAGTACCGCCGACGCGTCGGCCCGTGAGGAGCTCGTGGGCGATCGCGCCAAGCGAATAGACGTCAGCCGTGACGTCCCACGACGCGCCGGCATGGCGTTCCGGCGGGGTGTAGGGCCGGCGCAACGGCGTTCTCACGCCGTGGCGATCGAGCACGGCCGCGACGCCGTGGCCCGTTACCCACACCTGCGGCAGGCTGACGAGCACATCGCGCGGATGCAGTCGTCCATGCAGGCATCC
>JACQTH010000617.1 GCA_016210935.1 Acidobacteriota bacterium
ACCTTCTCTTGTACGCCTCGAGCCGATCGCGCAGCGCCGCATCCCCGACGGCGAGAATCTGGGCGGCCAGGACCGCCGCATTGATGGCGCCCGGCTTCCCGATCGAGACGGTCGCCACCGGAACACCTGGCGGCATCTGCACGGTTGAGAGCAGGGCGTCCAGCCCATTCAACGCCGACGAATCGATCGGCACGCCAATGACCGGACACGTAGTGTGCGCCGCAATCATCCCGGCGAGGTGCGCCGCCGCGCCGGCCCCCACGATGAACACCTTCACGCCTTTGCGAGGCGCCTCTTCCAGAAGCTGCAGCACTCGTGCCGGCGAGCGGTGCGCCGAGGCGACCGTCATCTCGCTGCTGATGCCCAGCTCGGTCAGCAGATCGCGAGCCCCGCGCATGATCGGCGCGTCGGAGTCCGAGCCCATGAGGATTAGGACAGAGGTTTCAGTCATATGCGAAGAGTGTCTAATGTGCCTAGAGTGCCTGGGGTGCCTAGAGTGCCTGGGGTGCCTACAGTGCCTGGGGTGCCTAGAGTGCCTGGGGTGCTTGTGCTTCGAGTTCGCACTTTCGGCACTTTAGGCACTTTAGGCACCCTAGGCACTCTCGGACTGCAACGCCTTCGCCGCGATGTCGCGGCGAAAATGCATCCCGTCGAACGAAATGTGCTCGACCGCCCGGTACGCGCGCGCCCGCGCATCAGCATACGACGAACCGCTCGCGACGACCGTCAGCACGCGGCCGCCGGCCGTCACGACCTGGCCTCGATCGAGCCGCGTGCCTGCATGAAACACCAGAACGCCCGGTTCCTCTTCGGCCCGCTCGATCCCCTGAATGGGGCGACCGGTCTCATACGATTCGGGATAGCCGCCCGAGGCCAGCACGACGCCAACATGCGGATCCGATCGCATCGCGCACCGCAGCCCGGCGAGGTCGCCCGACGCGGCGCCCCAGAGAACCGGCAGCAGATCGGAGTCCAGCATGGGGAGCACGACCTGCGCCTCCGGATCGCCGAACCGCGCGTTGAACTCGAGGACCTTGGGGCCCTCGCGGGTCAGCATCAGACCGGCGTACAACACGCCACGGTACTCGCGGCCGCGCGCGCGCAGAAGGTCCAGCACGGGCCGCACGATCTCGTGAATCACCCGCTCTTCGACGGCAGCATCCCACAGCCGGCTCGGCGCGTACGCCCCCATTCCCCCGGTGTTCGGCCCTTCGTCACCGTCATAGGCGCGTTTGTGATCCTCCGCGGAGACGAGCGGCACGATGCGTCTCCCGTCGGTCATCACGAAAAACGACGCCTCGCGTCCCTCGAGAAACTCCTCGATCACGACCTTCGCGCCCGCGTCGCCAAACCGCCGCTCCTCCATCATCGAGCGGACCGCGGCTTCGGCATCCCGTCGTTCGGGCGCGATGACGACGCCTTTGCCCGCTGCGAGCCCATCGGCCTTGACCACGACCGGATAGCCGAGCGTACCCGACGCCAGGACCTCGAGGGCCTGCCGCGCATGGTGAACAACCTGACAACGGGCGGTCGGCACACGGCACTCCGAGAGCAATTGCTTCGTGAACACTTTGCTCGACTCGATCTGGGCGGCAAGGCGCGAGGGACCGAAGATCGGCCGGCCGTTTGCCGCAAACAGGTCCGCAATGCCTCGCGTGAGCGGAAGCTCGGGGCCCACGACCGTCAAATCGACGGCTTCGCGGTCTGCGAGCGCGAGGGCGGCCTCGGGCCGCCCCAGATCGAGCGGCAGACACCGCGCGACGCGGGCCATCCCGGCGTTCCCCGGCGCGCACACGACCTCCGAGACGCCACGCTCGCCCGCCAACTTCCACACGAGCGCATGCTCGCGGGCGCCGCCGCCCAGCACCAGAATCTTCATGCCGGCCATCAACTAATGAATTAGCTACTCAGAGGTGCAAAGGTGCAAGGTGCAAAGGTGCAAGGTGCAAGGTGCAAAGGGTGCTGGGGGTAAAGGTGCAAGGTGTAACGGGTTACGCGCGAGTGTTCTGCGCACCTTGCACCCTGCACTTTGCCCCCTGCACCAATCAAGAGGTAACAGACGCGCGGGAAGGCGGAAACGACACCGGGAACGGCTCGGGGCCGGCACGACCGAATCGGCCCAAAACGCGGGCAAAAACCGACATCAACGCACCATTATGCGTTGACTCGAGCTCGGCTTTAAGCCTAGAATGCGCCGCTACCTGTGATAGCTTAGTCCATTCGGCCCGTTGTGAGACGGCGATTTATGGGCCCAGCTAGAACAGGGAGGGGGTGTCGAGCGCGTGGCTGAAGTCCGAGTCCAGGAAGGAGAGTCGATCGAGAGCGCTCTCCGTCGCTTCAAGCGGAAGGTGCAGCAGGAAGACATCATCAAGGACATCAAGAAGCACTCCTTCTACTTGAAGCCCGGCGACAAACGGCGCGCCAAGCAGGCGCTGGCGCGCAAGCGCAGTCGCAAAAAGCTCCGCCGCGAATCCGAGTAACGAAGCTTCGCTCTGAACCCAAGCAGTGAGGCTCTACGAAGATTCGTTACTAGTTTGCGCGGCCGCGGATGCGGCCGCGCCTAAGCCGGGCTTGCACGGGAAGTTGTGATCGTTCTGTAGGCTCTCTGGCCGTGCAAGCACGGCTAGCGGGGCGCGAGGTACCGACGTGGAGTTCCAGGACAAGATTCTGCAGTGCGTGGATTGCGGGACCGAGTTCGTATGGACGGCGGGTGAGCAGCTGTTCTTTGCGGACAAGAACTTCAAGAACGAGCCGAAGCGCTGCAAGGCGTGCAAGGCCAAACGCGCGAATCGCGGCGCCGGCGGCGCGCCGGTCCGGGAGCGCGTCGAAACCCACACCACCTGTTCCGCCTGCGGCAAGGAAACCACCGTGCCCTTCCGTCCGACCCAGGGCCGGCCGGTGTTCTGCCGCGAATGCTTCCAGCAGCGGAAGTTCGCGGGCGCCAGCGGCGTCTAGTCCGAACCTTCAGGCTTCGTGTTTAACAAGGGGCCGCGTTTTGGCACGGCCCCTTTTTCTGTACGGTGCGCCTTCCGCCTGAAGGCGGAAGCCACGAAGAATCAAACGGTTAGCCAGGACCGGCAGTTGACGCTGTAAAACCGATCCGATAAGCTGTCACGTCCGCCGGCGTCCCCGACGCGCGTTCCTCACCCTTCGACTTCGCTCAGGGTGCCCCGAGCACAGTCGAGGGGCAGCGCGTGGGGGCAGGCATCATACAGTCGCGCGGCCGCTATCAGGAGTGCCACGATGCAGATTCAGGAAAAAACGGTCGGAGACGTCACCATCCTCGACCTGAAAGGCAAGATGACCCTCGGTGAAGGCGACGAGCTGCTGAAGGAACGTATCAACGCGCTGATCCAGGGCGGGAAGAAGAAGCTCGTACTGAACCTGGAGGCCGTGCCGTACATCGACAGCGCGGGACTCGGGGAGCTGGTTCGTACGTACACGACGGTGAGCCGGCAGGGCGGCAGTCTGAAGCTGCTCAATCTGACCAAGCGCATTCAGGATCTGCTGGCCATCACCAAGCTCCTGACCGTCTTCGACACCTTCGACACCGAAGCCGAGGCCGTCCGCAGCTTCTCCTCTGCCAGCGTGTGAACGGGGGTTCGTGACGAGGGTTCCGACGAGGGTTCTTTACGAGGGTTCGGGCGCAGAACGCACGCACGAAGGTTCTTCACGAGGGTCCAACAACGGTTCGACACGCAGGTTCACGGAAGCGTCTCGAACCGTCGTCAACGAACCATCGTCGAACCGCCGTTAACGAACCATCGTCAGAACCTTCGTTCAGAACGTTTCCTCAGCATCTTCCTTCAGAACCAGGTCGCACGGCTCGATCCGAGTACCACGACTGGTCATGACCCACCATCCCCCATCGGACATCGCAGTCGGCACCGGCGTAGAAGGACACCCGCCGTTGGCACAACCGCGGGAGTTCTCCGCGAGCGGCGTTGGCGAAGCCGTCACCGAACGGCGCGTGGCGCCGATGCAGCTGGGGCGCGACCTGCTCGTCACGTTTCGGCCCGAGCAGTGGATGAAGAACCTGGTCGTCTTTGCCGGGCTGATTTTCGGTCTCGAGCTTTTTCACTGGCGATCGGCGGCGATTGCGCTCGGCGCGTTCGTGATCTTCTGCGCGCTCTCCAGCGTGGTCTACCTCGTCAACGACGTCATCGATCGCGAGGCCGACGGCCGCCATCCGTTGAAGCGCCGCCGCCCGATTGCATCGGGGACTCTCAGCCCTTCGACGGCGCTGTCTGTCGCCG